>JABJPQ010000102.1 GCA_018663815.1 Halobacteriovoraceae bacterium
AAGCTTTGTCAATTTCCTGCTTCTAAGAAAATATTTTTAAAATCTAATTGTGCTCCGTTGAAAGCGGGACAGTTACTTGTTCAGTCAGATCTTGCTCAAACGCTTCAAACGATTCTTGAACAAGGAAGAGATGGGTTTTATAAAGGGGAGGTTGCCAAAAAAATTATTGCTTCTCAAAAAAAATATCATGGACTCATGAGTTTAAGAGATTTAGCCGGATATAAAGTAAAATTACGTAAGCCTGTCGTGGGAACTTTTAGAGGACATAAGATTGTTTCTATGCCACCTCCAAGTTCCGGTGGAACACATATTATTCAAATTCTAAATATACTTGAAAACTTTGATTTAAAAAAATATGGACCACAATCCCATGAAGCCATTCATCTAACTTCTTCGGCCATGCAAATAGCTTTTGCAGACCGAGCAAAGTATATGGGGGATGCAGATTTTGTGTCTGTTCCAATTAAAGAATTGATTTCTAAAAAATATGCAAATGGATTAAGTAAAAAAATAAATTTAACCTCTGCTCTTAAATCTAGCGATTTTCCTATTGATTTTAAAAAAATCAAAAAAGAATCAGATCACACTACTCATTTTACAATTATGGATCAGAATGGAAATATCGTAACTTCAACTCAAACCATTAATGGTTGGTTTGGTTCTTCTGTTGTCGCTGCTGGGACAGGAGTTGTTATGAATAATGAAATGGATGACTTTGCTAGCCATGTTGGTGGAGTTAATCTTTTTGGTGCAGTCGGTGGAAAAAACAATCTAGTAGAACCACGAAAAAGACCACTCAGCTCCATGAGTCCAACGATCGTCTATGATACTAATAATAAACCTATGCTTGCACTTGGTACTCCAAGTGGCACACGTATTTTAACTTGTGTTATGCAAACTATTCTTAACGTGGTCGAGTATGAAATGCCTTTATGGGAAGCTGTAAGCGCAACAAGGTATCATCATCAGTGGAGTCCAGAGGAAATTAGAATTGGAAAACCTGGTTTTACCCCAGAAGTTGAAGCCGCTTTAACGAAAATGGGACATAAGCTGAAACATAAATCACTAGGGTGTAAAGTTCAGGCGATTAAGCGCTTATCTGATGGTAGCTTATTAGGTGTTTCTGATCCTCGGGAAGAGGGGATGAGTTATGGGCCTAATATTTAGGCAATATTGTCATATTTTATGGCCGGCGTAGCTGATACAATCTCTTCGTCTAGCCCTGTACCTATTCGCGCAACTTCTTCATCATTGTTGTCATTTAAAACCATTCGCTTAAGAGATGAAATAGATTTTGTTATATCAGATGCTTGCTCTTCAATAACACTAGATTGCTCAAGAGTTTGGTTCGTAATAATTTTATTTTTTCGATTAATGTCTTCTATTTCTGTAAAAGACTCGCTAGATCGATCTAGATTTTTTTCATTGCGGCTTGAGCTATCTGAGATAGCGTCAACTAAAACTCCCAAGCTACCATTTAGATCACTGATCTCTTCGAAAATTTTATGACATTCATCTGTTATTTTCTCACCATATTGAACTCGCTCATTGATAGTGATAATAATATTTTTTACCTCGTCATCAGTACTTATCAATATATCCTTAATCTCATTAGCTGCACTACCGCTAGATTGAGCTAACAAACTCATTTCTTCTGCAACTACAGAGAAGCCTTTACCAAATTCACCTGCTCTCGCAGCTTCGACACTGGCATTAAAGGATAACAATTTCGTTTGAAAAACAATGTCATTAATTATTTGAGTTTTTTTAGTAACTGCAGCAAACATCTCTTGAATTTTATTAAGAGTATCTCGGCTTTCGCTAATTTCTTGCATGGCCATTACTAATTTTTTCATGATGTCTTGACCCTGAGAAACTTTTTCTTTTGTTTCATCGGATACCTTTTCACTCTCAGAGACGCTTTCAATATTAGACTTAAGCACTTCTTTCATTTGTTTCATAGTTGCTGTAGTAGATTCAACGGCCGTAGCTTGAACATCACTACCAGTTTTAAGACTTTGTCCAAGATCTTTTAGGGTCGTTGATGAACCTTGTAACAATTCAGATGCTGAGGACAATCCTTCAACTATATCTTTAATAGTATCTCGTTGAGCTTTTTGCCGCGTTTTCTCTGCCTTAATGATTAGCTTAATTGAGTGAATTAAGAAAATTCCAATAACTAAGGATAATACGAGAGTCACGACTAGCGCGACAATAGCAAGACCTCTTCTTTCATCCATTTGATTAGCCGACTTATGATTAAAGTTCTTCACTTCCAGCTGAGCAGCTTCACTCACAGACATAATGTCCTGTTCAAAAACTATTGCCTTTTTAGAGAAGCTCTCTTTTAACCCGTCTGCTTTTTCAACTTCCTCTTCAAGATAGGCTAATGCCATGTCTTTTCCATTTTGATCTAGTACTTCAAAGTTACTATTAATAACTTTAAAGACTTTTTTCTTCTCATCAGAAATAATTTCATAATATTTTTTAATATAGCCAGTGTATTGTTCTTTTAACTCTCCTAAGGATTCTAAAATATCAATTCCATTTTCACCTTTTCCAGCACCAAGTTCTTTATACAGAGCTAATTGCTTAAAACCGATTGAACTAATATTGCCCAAGATCGATATTTCAGTAATGGTCTTCTCATTTTTTACAGTCATGTTTTTGGCAGTGTTAGTTACCTCATATAAAATAAAACTGATCGCAATAGGTACAATGATAAATATAAAGAACAATGCTCCCAGCTTTGTCATTTGGGAACTTATAGAAAATTCTTTTTCCTTCTTAGATTTTCTTTTAAAAAAATTAAACATTGAACTAAACCTTTTGTAAGAATCAATAAGTTATCGGTAATTTAGATAAAAATCTTAATAGATATTTCAAAAATATTCATTAAACTATAACTGAGAATATATGTTTTTTCGGCTGTCCTTGATTTATTTGCTCTTGCTTTAAGTACCTTAATTTACTCTATATACATTGACACTAGTGCAAGTATTATTAATAATTAATGCAGTTAAATACTTTAGTCTAATATGACTTATTATCAGTTTCCAAATACTACAAGGAGAGGAGTTAAGATGAAACAATTATTACTATTATTAACAGCACTAGTAGTTAGTTCGGCGGCAATGGCCGATACTAATATTAGTGGTTACATTAACGTGGAAAGGTTTGATATAGAAGGTAGTGAGCCTTTTTACGATCAACATCACATGAACATCATGTTACAACATGAAACAGATCAATTTAAATTTTTTACTGAAATTGAATTTGAGCACTCTGCTAAATTTAAAGCAAAAGAGGGCGCTGATGGTGACAGTGAGGGTTCTACTGATGGTGATGCAGGTGCAGGTAGCGATGCTGAAAGTGAATTAGACGGTGGACGTGGTGCGGTTATCGTTGAAAGAGCTTGGATTGACTGGACTTTGCATAAGTATGTGACTTTAAGATCTGGTTTAATGTTAAACAACACTCTTTATCTACAAAATCACTATCCAAGTATCATTAACAATATTTCGAGACCACAAATTGTTAAAAAGATTTTTGATGCAGAATTGGAAGGATTTCGACTTTATGGTGAAGCCAAAGGTGTTATTTATGAATACTGGCAAGGAAGAGGTTCTCAAAACCCTGCTGACGACACTTATAATAAAGGTGTAAGTAATGGTTTTGCTCTTGGTTACGCAGGTATGGCCATGAACGGAGATCTAGATTACTCTGTAAAATATCTTTCTGGTACCTACAGCGTTGCTGATAATTCAACAACTTCTACTTCCACCACAGACGTTGCAGATGACACATCTACAGGAATTGAATTAACTCTTAACTGGAAAAATGTTGGCTTGTGGGTTGAGAAAGGTGACAGAAAGTCGCATAAAACTTCAGGGGCGACTGAAGCAGATCGTACGGGTATTTACGCCACCCTTTCTTACGCGATTGAGTTAGATAACGGTAGAGAGATTGTACCTTTCTATATGCATGATTCCTACAAAGATGATTCAAAACATGACACTGATGTAGTAAAATCAGCTTACGGTTTTTCTTATCGTCCAGTACCTAACTTTTCTTTCAAAATGGAGTACCAGGCAACTGCAGCTTACGATGATAATACTGGAACAGAACAAGATAAATCCCATCAATGGGCAACTGGTTTAGTTTACTTTTATAACTAAGAACGCATTAGGAAGGAAAAATAATTATGAAATACTTATTATTAACATTAAGTGTATTGGTAGTTGGAAGCCCTGCTTACGCTATCAAATATTATAAATCTGCTGGTGGTGTAGCCACCGCTATTGATGCTGCTGGCTTCGATGGCTGTGGTAACATTATTTATAGAAAATCTGCATCTAAAGAATTAACTAAGAAGCACAAAAAATCTTACCTTAAGGCATCACTTAAAGCCAAGACAGTTAACGATCTTGATGCTGCTAAGAAAAAACTTGTGGCAAGTGATGGATCTTGTACCTATGGTTCGGATTCCGAAACTTTTTAATTAGATTTAAAAAGTAGATTGTTTAATTATGACTTGAAAATAAAAGCCTCATCTGTAATGTGATGGGGCTTGTATTTTAGGAGTACATATATGCATAGGTTATCCTCACTAAATTTGGTAAACTTCCTCTCAGTATTCTTATAAAGCCAGCACAATATTTAGGCTTAAAACACCTTAAAAACAAAAGCGAAAAATATAAATCCTTATGAGTTGAATAGATTTTATATCGGGCTTTATGATGCTGAAGAAAATAGACTGTCTTATGGTTGCCCTGGTGACTCTGGAGCACCTATCCTTAGGATGACTACTACAAATGAAGTCAAAATTATTGGTGTGAATTCAGCAATTACTAATAAAGCTGATACTCTTACAGTTAATGAGCATGGTGAAGTAATAGATTATAGCTTAGATATTAATAGCTACAAACTTTATGCGACCCAATTGAGTACTTCTCAGATCAAAGAGTGGATAATAAAAGTTTTGGAAAAAGAGTAAGCTTCTAAACCTTAAACTACTAGTTTTATATCTAAACTTATTCCAATACTAGTTCTGATGGCAGCTTATTAGGTGTCTCTAATACGCAAAAAAAGGGGGTCATTATAAGCTAGTGCACTGAAATAATTTGAGTTTGGCAAACTATTTTCGTATTGTGTAAGCTCGAATAAAAGCCCCTTAGCAACTGGTTAATATTTATTCTATTATGATCAAGATGTTTCATGTCAGTTCGGGATTGCATAACAATGTGAATTCCCTCCGCGTCTGAGCCATGATTATGAACAATTACCCAAAATCTATACTTTTCATTGAATGAAGGAATTCCTAACAAGTCACCTTCAGTTTGTTCAGTAGAAATAGCATTATCATTTGTACTTGCTAGTAATGTCGTACTAAAGGTTAAAGTTTAAATGATTAGTAAGTGCTTCATGCTCCCTCTCGCTCCCTAAAAGACAATAACATTTTTAAACTATCTAAGAAATTTTATTAATATACAAATTATAAAGCGTATTTTTTACATGCTAAGTCAATTCTCCTTTTTCCATAGTAATAAGCGTGTTTAATTAAATAGTTAGTTAATCAAGGAAATAAGAATGAAGCTATTTGTAAAATTTATCTTTTTAATTGCCTGTGTCTGCACTTATATCTCAGTAAGTTATGCTGATTTGCCCAAATGGTCATATGACCAAGGACCTGACCCAAAATCAAAAATGGGAAAAGAGCTCATTGATATCACGGCTAATATTCCTAATATGCCAGCTGTTTCCAAAACAATTATAGGTAAAAAACAAAAATTTCGCCCGGCCTTTGGTCCTATACCATGGCGAATGCGACTTAATGAGAATGCTGTTAAAATCCTCTTTATTGGACAAGATGGTACTCATATCGCTGAGGCCGCTGGAAGACCTGCAACTGCAGGATTTGGAGGGAGAGCTCAAGATTTAGCGAATTATTTTGGAGTGAATGAAGGAGCTGCCTTTATTAATGCTTATTCATTCACAATTAAGGGGCAGTACGGAATTTATAATACACCTTATATTTATAGAAAAGATGGAGAGTCTAAAGTTAAAATGGCCAATATTGTTGGTAATAAATTATGGGCCATGTCTAATCATTTAAAAAGTCCTATTGTTAAATGGAGAAACACACTAATTGATTGGATTCTTCGTAATAATAAAAAATCCATGAAACTCATTGTCCTATTTGGCGGTGCCGCTAGAGACGCAATTGCGACCTATGCTAAGTCGATGGGAGCAAGTGTTGTGGGACGAATGGAAAATCAAATGCCATTTATTCAAGTGCCTGTCATTAAGGAAGCATATGCTGGAGGAAACAATACATTTGCAAGTCTTGTCGCTAAAGATGGAGGGGATCTTTATCAACAGATGTTGGGTAAGCTTGATTATAAAAAATTAAAAGACCAACAAACGGCAACAACAGACTTAAAAAAGAATCTAAACAAATATCTTGAAAAATTAGTTTTAACTCGGGGAGGACCATCTGAAAATGGAATCCTAAACTCTGCTCAAATTGGTGGATATGATTTAAATACGATGATAGTCAATCAGGTAAAAACTCGATCTTTAAAAGGGTTAAGACTTAGTGATGGCTCAATCATTAAAAATAATATTATACTCATCTCACTGCCTCATCCATCATCATTGTCTCGCACAGTTATGGAGGCTGATTCATATCAGCTCGGTAAACAAGCTGCGAGTAAGCGTGTTATGAAAGATGTTGCCAAGTTAGATAAATTTAAAGATACAGGTTGGAAAATAGCAGCTGATGACGCTAAAATCAATTTTTATGCACGTGGTGAAAGTTATGTATACGGACGATCAGATATTGGAAG
>JABJPQ010000618.1 GCA_018663815.1 Halobacteriovoraceae bacterium
GTAATCAAAAATCCAAGGAGAATAATCACAATCCTCCATATCATAAATACAATGACCGGCCGTGATTAATATATCTGGAGCAACTAAAAAACCAGTGCATTTGGAAACTGCCAACTGATTGGCAAAACGCTCCTCAGAACAAACAGGTTGATCCTCTAATAAGGTTAAATTAGGTAGCTGTAGATAACCATCACTATAAGGTTCTAGCTCCCACATATCAACTTGTCCGGCCGTTGAAAGTGCCAATTTTTGAAATAAAGGATTGTTAAAATCGGCAACATTAACTCGATTATCTTCACCATAGATCACTTTAGTTCTAGCATTTGCTAGGCTTGCTAAAGTCAGAAATAATAAAAGAAACAAACAATTGAGGGCGAGGTTTTTCATGGCCAAAGAATATAATAAATAAACTTTGAGTCAACTCTAAATGATTTTGCATAAAGTCAAAAGACTAGCGGGAAGGCAGATATGGGATCACCTCAGAAATCCGAGTTGATTCTTCTCCCTCACAACCTTCGCCCCCTAGAATATCTGGGCAATAGTTTACAACATCGCATGTATTATCTGGGCTTACGTAGTCCTTTTCTCCTCTGACGAGAATTCCTTCTACATTACCGGTACTAGCATTAAACACGGGAGAACCAGAGTTTCCACCAAAAGTATCAAGGTTTGCCTTAAAATAATGTTTTAAATCATTTCCAAAAACCTGAGCGCCACCTGAAATCTTTGTAGGTAAGCCAGACGGACTACCAATCACGACAAGTTTTTCACCTTCTTTAATTTTTCCTGACCTTCTCATCTTAAGTGGATCGCGATCAAAAACTTTTCTATGTAATTTTAAAATAGCAAAGTCTGCTCCGGTTTTTTTGTCATCAACTCGTTTTAAAATTTCAGAACAATAATACACACTGGTTTTTGGAATAAGACGTTTTTTTCCTAAGGACTGCTGGTTATAATCAAAAACCCATGGTCTCTCATCACAATCTTCTTGATCAAAAATACAGTGCCCAGCGGTTACCAAAATATCAGGAGCTACTAAAAAAGCAGTGCAATTAGCCAGCGCAAGTTGATTTGAAAAACGTTCTTCAGAACAAACATTGAGTTCATTCATTAAAATTTTATTAGGTAGTTGATAATAATCTTCGTCATAAGGTTCTAGGTCCCAATACCAAAACTGTCCGGCCGTAGAAAGAGCAAGCTTTTGAAAAAGTGGATCGCTATAATTTGTCGACTCGACTCGATCATCTGTTCCATAGATAATTTTGGTTTTAGCATATCCAAAGGTTGAGAATGTTAGAAGTAAAGTGAGTAAAGAGGCTAGTTTTTTTTCCATTTCAAAAGAATAACTTAGTCTGAATTTGAGTCAACTTAAATAACATAACATCTAAATGTCTTTTACTCCGTTATTACAAGTTGCTTCGACCCTTGGATTTTGTTTTTTAAAACAAATATGAATATGATTATCATGATCATTTTCTTCACGGCCTCCAATTTCCCACCAATCATTCCAAAAACTAGGTTGCTTATTTTTATTCTCGGGAGATATCGGAATTAGTTTTTGTTGTACCTTGGGGTCTTTAAAATGCTTAATAACCGCTGGATCATTAAAAAAGACTTTGGTAGCTCCGGCCTTTATTGCTAATTCCATAAACTGAATTGTTCTTTTTTGATCATAGTTTTCATTTAATTTAGTTCGATCAGCAATCCAATTTCCTTTTTTATTTTTATACGTATGGTACCACACTACTTTATCATCTAATTTATTATTCTTTTTACGAAAAGGTCTTATATCCACACACTCTCCCGAGCCATGAGATTTGTGAGCCCTCCACTCCTGTTCAAAATCAATCAGGGCTTTTTTCTCTGGGGGTAAATCACTTTGTTTAAGCTTTTCACACTCTGAAAATTCCTCATCCTGCTTTGCGATATTATTACACTTTATCTTATGAAATATATCACCAAATTGTACTTCGCAATCAACTCCTTTATTTGTCTTTTCAAAGGTTTTTGTGAATTGAAAAAAAGCACATGCAGAGTCAGGATCAATAAATGCATCCGAATTCACTTCATCATCTTGATTGTAATGACAAGTATTAAATGGACCCGTAAAGCCATCATCTTGAATGGGATATTTAATTAATTTAATAGTCGATGGATTTTTCTTATTTTTCGGTTGAACAATCAATTCCAGTTTCTCAACACCTGTCTTAGAAAATCCCTCAGAAACTTTTGCTGCATCTTCTAATAATAATAAAAGATTTTCTACAGGCTTCAAAACTTTATTTGGAACAGCAGCAATATTATTAAAAAGTGGATGGCAATTCACTCTTAGGCTTTGATCTAAAGCTAACAATTGTCCATACTCATTTAAAATATCAAACATGTACTTATCATAACAATTTTTCCCCACATCATTTGTTTGACAACATTTTTGAATTAAAAACTGATTATCATCTTGAACGGGTTCAATAGAAAAACCATTAAGTATCTCTCCTGCAGGTGTCTTAAACAATGGAGCTTGCTT
Organism: Halobacteriovoraceae bacterium; assembly: GCA_018663815.1. Lineage (GTDB taxonomy): Bacteria > Bdellovibrionota > Bacteriovoracia > Bacteriovoracales > Bacteriovoracaceae. The sequence goes on from JABJPQ010000618.1 coordinate 2,525, forward strand.
ATGCACAATATAACTATAATCATCAAAACGACGTAAACTTTTTTTATGTAAAAATCCCACGTCGCCAACCTTTATGCGCTCTTTCTTTTTTATTCCAGCAAACTTTATGGCCAAGAGTGTCTTGCTCGAGTCCTTAGCCGTTTTTTCTAATTCATTATTGGGAACAGAGATAACTTCAACCGGGACTCTAAAGCTCTTACTTGTCTTAAGATTCATTAGTTCAGCAGGCACAGTGACAAGAGTCAGTAATGGAGCATACTTGTCAGCATCATACCAATCATCAATATTTCTGACATTCTCATGCTGTTTCTCGCCTTGTAAGTACTCCTCCATAACCCAAAAAGGAGGTCTAATTGTTTTGCTCAGACAGCACTGATACCTTCCTTCCTGAGTGCAAGCAACTACCTTTTCTTCGGCCAAAACAGAGACTGAAGTAAGTAGGAGTAAATAGAGAATTAAAATACTTTTCACAGTATTCTTTTCGACCTTTGGAGTTAGATATTTTTCTTTTTACTTAAGATTGCTTCATACTGGAAAAACTTGCCCAAAAAAAGGGCCTAATTACTAGACCCTTTTTCTTACGTATACTTTAAATACTTTTCTAGTATCTATAATGCTCAGGTTTATAAGGACCTTCAACATTAACCCCAATATAAGCTGCTTGATCAGCTGTAAGTTCTTCAAGCTCAACACCAATTTTTTGTAAATGAAGCTTAGCAACTTTTTCGTCTAAGTGTTTTGGTAACATATAAACATTTTCAGCTTTATATTTACTTGTATTATTCCAAAGCTCTAACTGTGCTAAAGTTTGGTTACAAAATGAATTACTCATAACAAATGATGGGTGTCCAGTGCCACAACCAAGATTTACCAAACGGCCTTCGGCCAAAATAATAATATCCTTTCCATTAACATCATACAGATCAACTTGTGGTTTGATTTCAATTTTGCTTTCACCAAATTTTGTATTTAACCACCCCATATCAATCTCATTATCAAAGTGACCAATATTACAAACAATGGCTTTATCTTTCATGCCTTCAAAGTGACTTCCAACGATAATATCTTTATTACCAGTTGTCGTAACAAATAAATCACCTTCACCAATAACAGTATTTAGTTTTTTAACTTCAAAGCCATCCATTGCTGCTTGAAGAGCACAAATTGGATCAATTTCAGTAACAATAACCCTTGCTCCTGCACCTCTTAAAGATTCTGCAGAACCTTTTCCAACATCTCCATAACCACAAACAACCGCTACTTTACCGGCCATCATAATATCAGTTGCTCTTCTAATTCCATCAACTAAAGATTCTCTACATCCATATTTATTATCAAATTTAGATTTAGTTACAGAATCATTTACATTAATTGCTGGCATTGGAAGTGTACCTGCTTTAACTCTCTCATATAATCTATGTACACCAGTTGTTGTTTCTTCAGATAGACCTTTAATATCTGCAACATACTTTGGAAATTTATCTAAAACCATATTAGTTAAATCACCACCATCATCAAGAATTAAATTAAGCGGTTTACCGTCTTTAAATCCTGCAATTGTTTGTTCAATACACCAATCAAACTCCTCATCTGTCATACCCTTCCAAGCATAAACAGGAACACCAGTAGCTGCAATTGCTGCTGCTGCATGATCTTGGGTGGAAAAAATATTACACGATGACCATGTCACCTCAGCGCCAAGAGCTGTTAATGTTTCAATGAGAACTGCTGTTTGAATAGTCATATGCAGGCAACCAGCAATTCTCGCACCCGCAAGTGGTTGTGACGGTCCATACTCTGCTCTAATGGACATAAGCCCCGGCATCTCAGCCTCTGCTAGCCTAATCTCTTTACGTCCCCAATCAGCCAAACTGATATCTTTAACTTTATAATTTTCGGTCATAATAATTCCTCGTTTTTAAGTATAAATATTTGGGAAATCATACATGGCCTTGAAGTAATCGTAAACGGGAAATAGAGTAAAATAGATATTATTATTGAGCTTGTAACAACTGACTAGCCCCGAATTCCTAATGTAGCAGTAGAATTTGAAATGGGTCTTTTGGCTGATGATTTTTTGAGTCCCCAACTAAGTAAACTTACGACTTTCCTTGAAAACTTGGCTAAGTATTCAATTTTACGATTTCTGACAAGCTTTTTTGGTTTATAGCAACGAGTAAGTTGGGAAGGAATAGTTTTTTGGCTTTGAACCTTATTTACTTTAACAATCTTTGGGGAGTTCGTTTGGGATGGCCAAAAATGATTCGTATTTAAGAATGAAAACATGGCCTGTGAGGACGAAGAAATGAATACAAAAATGACCACCAAGAAGAGTTTCTGCAACCCTGACTCCTTTAGTTTATAAAAATAATGCTTACCCATGTTTTATACTTCAAGTCAGGTGCCAATCTAGCTGGTATAAC
>JABJPQ010000123.1 GCA_018663815.1 Halobacteriovoraceae bacterium
ATACTCGAAGTTTACTAAAATCTATGTCTCGTTTTTACATGGAGCCTGATGCCGTAAAAGTTAGTGAGTATATTCTAATCAAAAAAAAGGTGTATTATGTTGATTTACCGACTGATTGTAATTTTTATTAGTCTTACAAATATCTCGCATGTATTTGCTCGTGATTGCAAAGAATTAGAACTTCAACTCCAGCGAGGCCAGGAATTATTTAACCGCGGCCAATATCTTTTAAGCTCAATTCACTATTCAAATGGGATAGCAAACAAATGCCAAAATATTGATCAATACAAATATCATTACTCATTAAGTATGATTCACCTTTTAGAATTTCAGGATGCAAACCTTGAGCTTAATTCCATTTCTAAAAAATCACCTTATTTCAAAAAAGCAAAAATCCTAAAACGTTTATACTTGAATTCAAATATTAAACTGTCCCAAAGTGATACTATAAGAGTGAATGCCTGGCAGAATAAAAATAACTTAGATCGCCTTAAGAAATTAACAATCCAGAGTTTAAGTACCAACCAACAAAGTAGTATCAATAGGTATATTGAACATTTAGAAAATCAAGACCTGGCGAGCCCTTATTTGTCGGGCTCATTAAGTTTAGTCCCTGGTCTTGGCCAAGCGTACTTAGGTGCATATCAAAGCGCTGCGATCTCTTTTGTTCTTAACTCTTTATTTTATCTGAGTGCAAAGGATTTTGAAGAGAAAGGACAGTATAATAGTGCTAATGCTGCATATTTAGTTTTCTCTATTACATATATTGGGAACATATTAAATAGCGTCAATATGGCAAAAAAAATAAATCAAAAGAAACTCAAACCCTACCGTGAGGAATTAAAAAAAGATCTGTTTTCTGATTTGTACTAAATCTGTAGCTCGTTACTCGTCATAATCATAAGACTCGCCGTCCGCATCACCGACAGCTCTACCTGTAAGGTCGAAGTTTTGAGCCTCATAACCTTTCACATTATCTTCTTCGCTCTCATACTGCACATAAGCAATATAACCTATTTTTTTTCCAGTATTTTCACTTAGTACTGCTAAATAATTATATATTGCAGAATCAACATTATACATGCTTTCTGCGAAAGACTTCCACACTCTAATTTTTTTAGGTAATTTTTTTATTTCAGAGTCTGATAATTCATTCCCTTCAAATTCATCATAAGTAGCACCAACAAGAGAATGATAATCGCTAAGTACAATTGAGGTAACTTTTACTTCCCACGAACCAAGTGTAACAACTTCTGAATTATAACTAATTGATCTTGAGAGCTCTGTATTTGCAACTGTTCCTAAGTATTTAACAACAATATCTATTTCAGTTGTATAGCTTTCCCCATTTAACGAAACTTTTTTTGTATCCATAACCTTGAAAGAACTTTCTTTAAAGCACTCTGAGCTTCTCAAAATATTATTTTGGTTATTTATTTCCCGACACAATTTTGTTTTTACTGTATTACTTAAAAGTTCAGATGCTCCCGCACTTACACTAAAAAAAAGAGTCAATATTAAAATCATTTTCATACAATTCCCCTCGTTTGTTTTTGTTTCTTTTCTCAGCTAAGTACCTGAATGTAAACGCGACAGAGCCTAAGTGGAATTTATTACTTAAAAACAAAGATCACATTTGATCTTGAGAGTACTTTCCTGCTAGGCATAAGTGCCTGAGATCACGTTTATTTTCTTCTATCAAAGCCTAGCTTATCACCTTAATTATACCTAAAGAAAAAATACGCTCCGCGTCAATGCGAATTAACATGTTAAAATGCTTTAATGGAAAATCTCAAAGCAGATGATAAAATTTTAAGTGAAGAAATGTTGGAGCGAGTAGAACTCTTAGACCGCTCAATAGACAGTTTATTAGAGATTGAAAAGTCTACCGACTTAAAATTTTCTAAAATTATTTATGATGATCTATTGGCCGCTATGCATTCCTGTAAAGATGGCTTTAAGGTGGTCGAACTTAAAAATGAAGTATCGATTTGTCATAAGTTGGAAAATTTTCTTATCTCGTCATTTCCTATAGTTGGTTTTGAGTCAGGGATCATTGAATTATTCGTTGATACTATGACAAAACTTTTAAATTCACTGAATGGTGATATCAGTATTAATTTAAGTCAAATTGACGCAAAAATTCAATCTTGTTTTTCTTGTGTTAAAAATAATTCTTACAAAACTGTTTGTGAAAAAAAATTGCCAAAAACAAATCACACCACGGTCAATGCAAACGTTTTAAAACTTAACAAACAGAAAAAAACAACAAAATCCCTTAAATCTCTTTCTTACTTAATTCATATCGATGACAAAATAGTTAAAGCCCTTGAACAAGGCATAAGTGATGAAATAATCGTTAAAAAGCTAGACTGTATTAATAAAATTTATGATGACACAGAATTTAGAAGCTACAAAACATCGATTATCATCGACATCGATTTTTCAAAAGTATCCCCCCTCTTAGTTAGCTCTGTTTTGCAAAAATTTAATCCTAATATCTGTCTTGTACTTCTTTATTCAGATTTAGAATTAATCATAGAGTCACTCTCGACAATACGTGATAGCAGTTTAGATTTTAACATATGTCTTATAAATAAAAAGAATCCCGATATGCAGGAGAGACTGCTTAAAAGAGTGACTACTCTATAATTGGGTTTTATTTGTGCTATATTTTATTATGAAAAAAAACTTCTTCCTTTCCCTCATTTTAATCTGTTATTCCAATTATTCATTAGCTTGTGAAGCTTTAGAACAATCAATCATAAGTAATGATTTTGAAATATCTTTGATCGAATATATTGCACCAAAGTCAAAAAAACTAGTTTTAATTATACCTCCAACTGGTGGCATTAACTTTATTGATAAGTCCTATGCATTAGGTTTATGCAAAGCAAATATAAATGCCGTAATTATTCGCAACTGGACTGATGACAATGAATATAATATTGAATTAGAAATTCACACTCGTTTTTACAATAGAGCTCAACGGGCGATAGAAATGACGATCAAAAGATATAGTCAATTTGATCTGGCAATTCTAGGAACAAGTGTTGGAGGAATACATGCATCTATTGCTTTTGCACGTTTTAAAAAATTAAAAACAGGACTCTTCATTGTTTCAGGAGGAAACATTGCCTCTATCATCACGAATACGGAACAAGACATACTACTTGATGCAAAAAATAAAAGATTCAAGCTGTTTAATTATAAATCAGACATCGAATATACAAATGCATTAAAAAAAATACTTCCCTATGAGCCATTACAAATTCATTTTGATAAATCTAAAAAAAAGATTGGGATGGTAGTCTCAACCAACGACAGTATCGTTCCAACAAAAAATCAAATTGAGCTCAAAGAAAAATGGAATTCCGTTATTCTATCATCATCTTGGTTAGGCCATACGGCAACTGTCATCAAGACATGGCTCTTCAATTCATCTACTATTATCGATTTCTTTAGGTAGGAATATTTTAAAAAAGTTAATTACTATTTAATGGAACAAGTTTTACAAAATTTGCTAAAGTACTTGTAGCAACAAGTGAATTTGTTCTCTCATTATATAGGTCTAAAATAATTTTTAAATAATTTATGTCTCTAGAAGATAATTTTTCATCCGTTACAAAGTCTTCATTTATATTAACAATATTCGACTTAAGAGTATAAATGGTTCCACCCGTCATTCCCGCCCCAATATTTTTAAGGGCTCTTCCCCAGATAACCACCACACCTCCAGTCATATATTCACAAGCATGTAACCCAGCTCCTTCAATGATGGCCAGAGCCCCTGAGTTTCTAACTGCAAATCGATCTCCAGCAACACCTTTTAAAAAGAACTCTCCTCCAGTTGCACCGTACAAACAGGTGTTTCCAACAAGAACATTGCGATCACCTTCAAGGACGGAAGTTTTTGATGGTATAATAATGATTTGACCTCCACTCATACCCTTAGCTACAGAATCGTTTGCCTCACCATATAACTTAAGCTCCATCCCCTCTAAATTAAAAATACCAAATCCTTGCCCAGCACTGCCTTTAAAGATTATTTTTATTTTTCTTTCTTGTTTGATTGTTTGATTTTTAAAACCAACAGCTTTTCGTTTATCAACAATTTGTTGCGCAAGATATCCACTCAACATGGCCGGAACGGCTCGATCAGTAGACTTTATTTGATATGATTTTTGTAAAGCATTCTCTACTTTAGCATCAGCTAAAATAGTTAGATTTAATTTATTAGGTGCAAAATCAACTTGAAATTCAGATTTTATAAATTTTTGAGCGGAGATTTCTTGTAAAAAATAATCCAACTCTAAATTATTTTGCTGCATAAGATCTTTGTGCTTTTCATTGATTTTTATTAAATCTGTTCGGCCAATCAGAGCAGGAACATTTTTAACTCCTACCAACGCAAGGAAGTCCCTCACATCTTCAGCAACATATTGAAGATAACGAACAATCTGTTCAACCTTGCCTTGATAGCGAGCTTTAAACTTAGGATTTTGAGTTGTAATTCCAGCGGGACAAGTGTTTTTTTCACAAACCCTGGCCATAATACAACCCTCAGATACAAGCAGCATTTTACCAAAGTCAAATTCTTCTGCTCCGTAAATTGCGGCCATAACAATATCAAAACCTGTAAACAGTCCTCCATCAACTCTTAATTTAACGTTTGTTCTCATGTTTGATTCTGTTAATAGTTGATGAACTTCTAGCAAACCAATTTCCCAAGGAAGGCCTGCGTGTTTCATAGACATAAGGTTTGCTGCTCCAGTACCACCATTCCCACCAGAAATATGAATTATGTCAGCACCAGCTTTAACAACTCCTAATGCAATAGGACCAATATTTTTTCCTGCAACAAGCTTTACGGAAATATTCACCCCCGGTTTTACTTGTTTCAACTCATAAATCAGCTGCTTTAAATCTTCAATTGAATAAATATCATGATGAGGTGGTGGTGAAATTAAATTCACACCAATATTAGAGTGTCTTGCCTTGGCAATTTGTTCATCAACTTTGACACCCATCAGTTGTCCACCTTCACCAGGTTTTGCTCCTTGAGCCATCTTTATTTGAATTTCATC
>JABJPQ010000351.1 GCA_018663815.1 Halobacteriovoraceae bacterium
AGTTTTTATCCAGCTCATCATATTACAATGGGAGAGGGGGGAGCTGTATTTACATCAAATACTCTCTTAAGAAAAAATGCTGAATCATTTAGAGACTGGGGGAGAGATTGCTGGTGCCCTCCAGGTAAAGATAATTCCTGTGGAAAAAGGTTTGATTGGGCCGAAGGAGATTTACCTGCAGGCTATGATCATAAATATATTTACTCACATATTGGGTATAATTTAAAAGTTTCTGATATGCAGGCCGCGGTTGGTGTATCCCAACTTAAAAAATTAGCCGGCTTTATTGAAAAAAGAAATAATAATTTTGAGTACTTTAGAAATGGACTACTCCACCTGGAAGAAAAATTAATACTACCGATTGCCACTGAAAATTCAGAACCAAGTTGGTTTGGATTTCCTATTTCTATTCGACCTGAATGTGGGATATCGAGAAACACAGTAACACAATTACTTGAGCAGCATAAAATTGGGACAAGAATGTTGTTTGGGGGAAACCTCCTAAAACAACCATTGTATAAAAACATAGAGAAGAGGGTTATTGGGGATCTGGAAAATACAGACTTCATTATGAATCAAACCTTTTGGCTAGGAGTTTGGCCAGGCCTTGAGAAAAAACACTTTGATTATATCATTGAAATTTTAACAACGATTTTAACCGAGGGTGATAAGTGAAAGTTGCAATACTTGCTGGTGGTTACGGCACAAGAATATGTGAAGAGTCAGATGTAAAGCCAAAACCAATGATTGATATTGGTGGTAAGCCGATTTTATGGCACATAATGAAACATTACTCTACGTTTGGGATTAATGAATTTGTTATTCTCTTGGGCTACAAAGGTTATGTTATTAAGGAGTATTTTGCGAACTATTTTTTGCATAATAGTGATGTAACTATTGATGTTAAAAATAATAAGCTGGAAATTCATAATAACTCTAGTGAGAGCTGGAAAATTACACTTGTGGACACTGGGCTTGAAACCATGACCGGGGGAAGATTATTAAGAGCTAAAAAATATTTGGATGATGATACGTTTATGCTTACTTATGGAGATGGACTTGGAGACGTTGATATTGAAGGTCTGCTAACATATCACAAGGGACATAAAGGGACTGTGACGATAACATCGGTTCAACCTGAGGGGCGATTTGGAGCACTTGATATTAATGAGGATAACAAAGTGACCGCTTTCCTTGAGAAGCCTAAGGGCGATGGATCTTGGATTAATGGTGGCTTTTTTGTGTGTAATCCAAATATTTTTAAATATTTAACGAAGGGAGACGCTACGATTTTTGAGAGATTGCCTCTCGAAAGCCTAGCTAAAGAGGGCGAATTACATGCCTTTAAGCATACAGGATTCTGGAAACCAATGGATACTTTGAGAGATAAAAATCAATTAAATACAATGTGGGAATCAGGGTGCGCTCCATGGAAAAAATGGTAAAAACACAAGAGAAACTTTCCTTTTATCGTGGGAAAAAAATATTTTTAACTGGTCATACAGGATTTAAAGGTTCATGGATGGCCAAATGGTTAATGGAGCTTGGAGCTGAAGTCTATGGGTATTCCTTAGCTCCTCCAACGAGTCCTTCGCATTTTTCATTGCTAAACTTAGACATGCAAAGTTGTATTGAAGATATTAGAGATAAAGTAGCACTCGCTCGTGCGATAAAGCTGTTTAAGCCCGATATTATTTTCCACCTAGCTGCACAGCCACTCGTTCGATATTCATATGATAATCCATTTGAAACTTACGAGGTAAATGTTATGGGGACACTTAACTTGCTGGAGGCCAGTAAAGATGTTGATTCGGTGCGGGCAATAGTAAATATTACGACAGATAAATGTTATAAAAATAAAGAATGGGAGTGGGGATATAGAGAAAGTGATGAACTTGGTGGTCATGACCCTTATAGTTCTTCCAAAGCTTGCTCTGAAATTCTTACAGAAAGTTACCGTAATTCATATTTTAACATCAAAAATTACGGGAAAAATCACAACTGCTTAATCGCAACAGCTAGAGCAGGAAATGTGATCGGAGGAGGAGATTGGTCAACAGATAGAATCATTCCGGATCTTATAAAATCAAAAAATTTAAATCAGAAAGTTCATATTCGCAATCCTTATGCCGTTAGACCTTGGCAGCATGTTCTAGAACCCCTGTGTGGGTATTTAGTTTTGGGGTATCATTTATTTCAAGGAGATCCTACTTATGCATCCTCTTGGAATTTTGGTCCAAATAATAATCAAGTTTACCAGGTAAAAGATATTGCGAGCCAAGGCAATGAAATTTTTAAGGGGGCTCTAAACATAGAGCTTGATGATGGCCGGAGCAACTTACATGAAGCAGGCGTATTATTACTAGATTCATCCAGAGCAAAAAAACATCTTCACTGGGAAGGCTTAATGGATTTTGATACAACAGTTAAAATGACTTTTGAATGGTATAAAAATTTTTATGATCAGAATGAATTAAATACGACCAAAAATATAGAAGAATTTACAAACCTTATTGTATAGCGAGAAAAGATGAGCTGTTCTGTTTTAGATCTCAACGTCGAGGCAAAAGATATTAGAAGAATCATTTTAGAGATGGCTTATAAGGGAAACTCTGGGCATATCGGTTGTGCTTTTTCGATAACAGAAATAGTACTCGTTCTTTATTCAAAATTTTTAAGACTAGACGCTGAAAATCCTAAAAATGTAATGAGAGACTTTTTTGTTTTATCAAAAGGGCATGGGGTTATGTCGTTATACGCATGCCTTTCTGAGTTAGGCTTTGTTGATAAAACACATATTGAGAACTATTTTCAGGATGGTTCTTTTTTACACGGACTTGGGGAGTATGGTGTTCCTGGCATTGAGGCATCAGGCGGTAGCTTGGGGCATGGAATATGTGTTGCTCAAGGAATGGCTTTCGGCTTAAAACGAAAAAAAACAGATCAAAAAGTTTTTTGTCTTGTAGGTGATGGTGAGATAAATGAAGGCTCATTTTGGGAAACAATTATGTTCTCTTCTCACCACCAACTAGATAATTTAATAATTATTATTGATGCCAACGGTTATCAAGCAATGGGAAGGACAAAGGATATTCTTGATTTGGGTGAATTACCTTCCAAATTCATATCTTTTGGGTTTGATGTTTTTGTTTGTGATGGGCATGATGAACGCGAATTAACACTTTCAATAGAAAATTGTTGTCTTTCAAAGAAGCCTTCTGTCTTGATCGCACAAACAGTGAAGGGAAAGGGAGTTAGTCTCTTTGAAAATAACAATGAGTGGCATTATAAGAAAATGACAAATGAGGTATACGAAAAAGCTACGAGGGAGCTTAGCCAATGAGGGGAGTTTTAAGTGAGGCTTTAGTTGAGCAAGCATCTAAAGATAAAAATTTTATTGTTTTAAGTGGTGATCACGGCTATGCGCTGTTTGATGAGTTACGAAATACATCTCCCAATCATTTTGTAAACGTAGGGATAATGGAACAATCAATGGTTGGTATGGCCGTGGGTTTAGTAAGCGTTGGTTACAAACCTGTTATTTATGGTCTTGCATCATTTGTTCCGATGAGAGTACTGGAACAAATAAAACTTGATGTTTGTTTTTCAAAATCTCCAGTTAAAATTATCGGAGACGGTGCAGGAGTTGTTTATTCACAGCTAGGGAATTCACATTTCTGTGTTGAAGATATTGGTTGTTTAATGACACTTCCTGAAATCGAAATATACACCCCTGGGGATGCTAACGAGATGAGAGTTTGTCTTATTGATTTTTTTAACTCAAATCGTCCTGGCTATTTAAGGGTTGGCAAAGCAGATAATCCATCGACAGGTGTTGTGCCAAAAGGTATCGAACCATACTTTACAAACCAAACAAATAATTCGTCCTGTATTGTCTCGATGGGGTCAATGAATGGCATTTCTGCAAAAATTGCAAAACAAAATAATCTCTCACATCTGGCGGTTCTTAAACTTAAACCAATTAGTCACAATGTTGTTGATTTATTAAAACAATTTAAACGGCTAATTATTGTGGAAGAGCATCAAAAAATAGGTGGTTTGAAGTCTATTTTACTCAATGAATTTTCTGATAAAAACACGAACATTCCAGAGTGTGAACATTTTTGTTTTCAAAATAAATTTGTCCATAAGTGTGGGACATATCAATATGTTCTCTCAGAACATAACCTATCGTTTATACAGCTCGAGCAAAGAATTAAGAAATTATGTTAAGGCACTTACTCAGTGGTGATTTAATCCATATTGATAAAAAGCTTGCATCCGTTAAGGAAGACCTCAGAGATAAAAAGATCTTTATTACTGGTGGAACTGGTTTTTTTGGGAAATGGCTAATTCAAAGCTTAGATTACCTCAACATGAAGAATAATCTAAACTTAACTCTTTTTTTATTAACAAGAAACAAAAATAAAACCCAAGAAATGTTTGAAACCTTATCAATTAACAGAACTTATTTCGAAGGAAGTCTTTCTGATTTTAAAGTGAAAGGTCTTGAGATTGATTATGTTATTCATGGCGCAGCAGATGCATCCTCAATACACTCACCAAGAAGTACTAAAGGGATAAGTGGCATAACTGAAGAGGTTCAAAAGCTTGGCCAGTTTAGCTTAGACTCCCATGTGGTAAGATTCTTAAATATCTCCTCAGGTGCAGTTTATGGAGAAGGATCGTCATTTTTGGAGTCAGAAATAATAGATGAGAATAACTTGAAAACAAATTATTCTGTTGGAAAATTAAGAAGCGAAAAACTATTGAATGACTTGAGTATTGATGGCTCTTTAGTGATCGTGCATGCAAGGTGTTTTTCGTTTGCGGGAGCTTATTTACCGGCAGATAGAGGCTATGCCGTTGAAAACTTTATATCATCAAGGCTTAAGCATGAAAAAATTAAAGTGACAGGCGATGGCCTTGCTGGAAGATCTTACATGCACCCAGGAGATCTCGTTGTTTGGTTATTAACAATTTTATTAAAAGGTCGAAATAACGAAATTTATAATGTTGGTAATGATGATGAAATCACAATTACGAACCTCGAGAGACTTATTAACTCATTTTTTGACAAAGAAGAATATCTACCCAAAAAAATGTGTCCAGGAAAAAATTATTATATACCAAATATAAAAAAGGCTAATTCCTTTTTGAGTTTAAGTAATTCGTTTACTTCCCAAGAGGTTGTTGAGCAATATTGCCAATGGTGTCTTAACTATCAAAATTAATTCTTTCCTTCTCAAAAACAAGGGGACGATTACTGATCTTGGTGTGAATTGCCCCAAGATATTCACCGATAATTCCAATGAAAATTAATTGAACCGCACCGAAGAAAAAAACACCGATAACGAGAGGGGCAATCCCTACCGTAAAGTTGTCCCAGTAAAGTATTTTATATATGGCATATACAATAGCGATGACTATACTGATGAATGCACACATAAAACCAATCCATGTGGCCAAGCGAAGAGGTATCTTAGAGTGTGATGAAATTCCTAGCATTGCGATATCATATAAAGTGTAGAAATTATTCTTCGTAAATCCTCTTTTCCTTGAATTTTGAAGGTATTCAATAATTTCGATATTATCAGTAACTTCAAATATCAATCCTCTAAAGTATGGATAGGGATCTTCAATTTGACGTAACATTTTTATGAGCTTTTGATCATAAAGACCAAACCCCATAAAATTTTTTTGAAGCTTCGTCTCAGATAATTTATTTATTAAGTAATAATAGAGCCTTCTTACCAAGAACATTAAAGGAGATTCTAAGCTTTTGCTCTTAACTCCAATCACGGCGTCGCAAGAGGTTTCTTCCCACCTTTTTATGAATTCATGAATTATCTCTGGTGGATCTTGAAGGTCTGCAACAATAAAGACAACCGCATCACCAGTTGCTTCTAATAGAGCATGATGGGGAGAGCGAATATGACCAAAATTCCTGTTATTAATAATGATTTTAATATGCTTATTTTTAGAAGCAATTTGTTTAAGAATATTTACTGTTTTGTCAGTGGAGGCATTGTCTATGAAAAGGTGCTCATAAGCATATTTTTCGGCATATTCTTTGAAAACATCTTGTGTCCTTTGGTAAAGGTTTTGTATGTTCTCTTCTTCATTATAACAGGGGGTGACGATGGTAATAGTTTTCATCTTGTCCTTAATTGTGTTTGGTAAGAATAAGTTTGTAATGTTTTAAAAATATTTGTTGCAATTTTTCCTCGTGATTGAAGAGCCTTTTTATTAAAAATGAAAATATCTCATCAGTCGTTAGTTTCTTTATTTGTTGGAAATGTATATGGTACTGATAAGGAGTATCTTTGTAATCAAATATGTTATAATGCTTTCTTTCGCGAAATAGGGACGATACCTTACCATTGGGAAATAAACCACCTTTCGGACTTGACTCGGGTGAGAGTAGCTTGTCAACAGATCCAAATGCCTTTTTAGACATGCCGCTGTACTCATAAAATGTTGCCGACTTTTTAATTGTCTTAGTGGAAGAAAAAGTACTTGAAGTCACCGTGAAAGATGTATTTTTCGCTATAGTTTTATTGGCTTTTATAAGTGATTCAAATGCTTCATTTTCAACCCAAAAAACGATATATTTTTGGTAGATATTAATATTTCTCATCATAAAGAATGTGATTAATAAAGAGAAAATCACAGGTACTAGAAAAGTCTGTTTTAGTTTAGATGAAACTTTAAAAATAAGAAAGACGAATATAATTGTTAATCCATAAACAGTTAAAATTTCAAAACGTGAATTCATGGCAATTCCCTTAGGAACTTTGCCTACCACTGCATAAGGATACAGCCCTGAAAGGGTCAGAATTATTCCAGTCAAAAAACCTTTGGTAAATGTTATGTTTTTAGGGACGTTGAAGTTATATCGAGAGAGCAGTTTAAATACGAAAAGAAACACTAAGGTAAAAAGAACGTTGTGTACTTCCATCGTCATTATTAAATTTTTAAAAATCTGAACTAAGCTCATGAGTGATGTCGGGATTCCCTTGAAAAATGAGATAAATGTGATTTTATTGTAATTGGTGTAGATTCCGTAAGGCTTTAGGTAAATGCCTTTAATGATAAAAAAGATAAATGGAGCTAGAAAAATAATGAGGTTTTTTTTGATTGTGATGAGCATTTTTTTTGTGCTAGAGAGTTCACCCTGGTAGTACAAAATAAGAGTTATTAGGATAAGGTGGAAAAAGAGTAGTGAGTTGGTGGAAAAAGATAAAAAGAGTGTGGCGATCATCAGTATGCTTTTTACAGTGCTTTTCTCTTTGGTCGTGTAAAGATAAAGAAATATTGAATATAATAAAAAAGCCGCTGTGTAAAAGATGCATACAAGCGATATTCTTGCACTGTTTAATGGGATCAAAGCGAAAGTTAATGCAAGCATAAAATTAATTGATTTATCTTTATTTAGGTTATCTAAAGTTTTTAAAAAGAAAATACTACTCATTAAAAACGCTATAAAAGTAAAAATGCGAAAAATATATACTTGATTACCAATCGATAGAAACAATTTACATAGTGGTAGTGCTAAAAGCCAATTTCCAGTTTCTAGGAATAATCTGGGCCAAACGTCAGGGTCTTGATTGTAAATGGCCCAATCGTCCCAGTAAACCCCTCCAAAATTAAGCAAAATGAATAAAAATGAAATAGAGTAGAAAAGAATGAGAATTTTAACTCGATTATCTTTGGTTGAATTCATTGCCTAGCTCTCTTGTGATTAGGCTTCAAAGATACTATGAGTGAGAAAGTAGATCAACTTTATAAGGTTCGCAACTGTCATCGTTCGTAGTGATCACTGAGTAATAATCATGAGATTCATTGACTCTTTTTTTAGAAATGAGGTAGGATTTCAGAAAATTCACGGAGAAATTATGAAGTCGGTATTGGTAACAGGAGCAGATGGGTTTATAGGTTCACATCTTGTGGAACTACTTGTTAATGAAGGTTTTCAAGTTAAAGCGTTAGCTTTATATAATTCATTTAACGATTGGGGGTGGTTAGAAACGATAGACTGTTTGGATCAGGTCGAGGTTGTTAATGGTGACGTAAGAGATCCTTTTTTTTGTAAAGAAATCACCAAAGATATTGATATCGTTTTTCACCTTGCTGCGTTAATTGCCATCCCTTATTCATATGTTGCCCCACAAAGCTACGTTGATACCAACATAAATGGAACTGTAAATATGTGTAAAGCATCGATGGAGAACAACGTAAAAAGGTTTATACACACTTCCACCTCCGAAACATACGGAACGGCTCAATATGTTCCCATTGATGAGGCTCATCCAATGCAAGCACAATCACCATATAGTGCTTCAAAGATAGCAGCAGATGCAATGGCCATGAGTTTTTATAACTCGTTTGATTTTCCTCTTGTCATTGCAAGGCCTTTTAATACTTATGGACCTAGGCAGTCAGCAAGAGCTGTTATTCCTACCATCATAACCCAGATTGCTAGTGGAGTTAAAGAAATTAAGTTAGGGGATATTACTCCCACGAGAGATTTTAATTATGTTAAAGATACTTGTCGAGGATTTTTAGAGCTTGCACTAGCGCAGAAAGCAATTGGAAAGTCAGTTAATATTGGATCAAATTTTGAAATATCAATAGCTGATACTCTAAACATAATTAAAGACATTATGAAAAGTGATGTGAAGTTCATAAGTGATGATCAAAGAATTCGGCCAAAGAAATCAGAGGTCCACAGACTTTGGTGTGATAACTCACTTATTAAAAGTCTAACAGGCTTCGAACCTCAGTTTTCAATTGAACAAGGACTTGAAGAAACAGTTAAATGGTTTGAGAATAAAAAAAACTTAAAGAGATATAAAGCAGGAATATATAATGTTTGATCATACGGTTAATTTTATTAAATCGTTATATGGTGACAATTTTATTCCACTGCATGAACCACGATTTGTAGGAAATGAAAAAAAATATTTAAATGAGTGCATTGATTCAACTTTTGTATCAAGTGTCGGAAAGTATGTTGATCAGTTTGAAAAAATGCTCTGTGAGTATACTGGGTCAAACTTTGCCGTAGCAACAATGAATGGTACGGCCGCTCTTCATATGAGTTTGATTCTGGCAGATGTTAAGGCAAATGATGAAGTCATTACTCAGGCATTGACGTTTGTTGCAACTGCAAATGCAATTTCATATTTAGATGCTCACCCTATATTTCTTGACTCAGCAAATGATAATTTGGGTTTATGTCCAGATGATTTAGAACAGTTCTTAGAATTAAATGTAGAAGTAAAGTCGGATGGATTTGCATACAACAAATCGACAGGGAGAAGAATTAAAGCATGTGTTCCCATGCATACGTTTGGTCACCCTGTTAAACTTGATGAAATACTCGTGATATGTAAAAGGTACAATATTTTTGTCATTGAAGATGCAGCCGAATCAATTGGTAGCATGTACAAACAAAAACATACTGGAACGATTGCACCCATTGGAGTGATGAGTTTTAATGGAAATAAAACGATAACGTCTGGTGGTGGAGGAGCTTTGCTTATTCAGGATGAACAGCTAGCACTAAAGGCTAAGTATTTAACAACTACAGCTAAAGTTTCCCACAAGTGGGAGTACTATCATGATGAAATTGGGTACAATTATCGTTTGCCAAATTTAAATGCGGCGCTAGCTTGTGCACAGCTTGAAAATCTTCCAGCATTTATCGTCAACAAAGTAGAAACAGCAAAATTATATAAATCATTCTTTAGTTCTCAAAATATTAA
>JABJPQ010000619.1 GCA_018663815.1 Halobacteriovoraceae bacterium
AGATTTTACGGCTCTATTTTTTTAGTTTTTCCCTCTCAAACCAAGCTTCGCACAACAAAAGTCTTAAAGAATATTTTGCAAAAACATGTCAATCAAAAATAAAAAAACATAAGCTAAAACACGCACGATAAGACTCGTTATATTGATTTTATTACAAAATTAAGCTTCTTAAGTAGGTAAAAAATTCATCCCCGATACAACAAAATCAATATTTCTGAAATAATAGCCGTATGAAAAATCCATCTCTAAACAAACAATGCCCTTGCGGATCTCACAAAAAATATAAGCGATGTTGTTTATTAACAAGACCAAAACCTCTGTCTCAAGAGGAGAAGTTTCTAAGAGAACTCAATGATTCAATCCTCGATGAGGATGATCACTTTGACAAAATGTTTGATGAACAAGTCGGTCACTTGTTTTGTGAAAATCCATTTTGTCCCCAATCCTCTGAACCTGTTTCAATAAGCATGTCCTTTGGCTTTGAAGAAAGTGACGAAATTATTTACTGGAAATGAAAAAAAGATTCTCTATTGCTCAAATCTTAAAGCTCGTTGACACCAGCGGCTACTCGCTTCACAAGCAAAATGTTTTTAAGCGAATCAAGGAATGTAAAACACCTGCCATGGGTGGGTACGTATCCATTTGTGAGAACGAGGAATGCTTAAAAATTAAAACGAATTTTCAATCGTGTCGCGATAGAAATTGTGAATGCAACTTTAAAAGAAGGCAAGAATCAATCATAAAAGTCGTTGAAGGAAAGTTTCCAGTCAAGCACTTCCATGTCACCACAACCATGCCCCACGAATGCAACGGTATTTATTTTTATAATCAAAGAAAGTTTACAAAGCTTATTCTAACAGCAAACCAAAAAGCAATCATGCAAGTCGCAAAAGATAAATGGAATGTAAAAGGTGGTGGAATTGCCCATTTTCACTCCCATGGAAGCGATTTAAAAACCCACCCTCACGTGCACTCAATAGTTCCATCAGGAGGCATTTCTTTAAAAGATGGCCAGTGGAAAAGCTTTAGGCATCACTACTTAGCTCACGAGAAAGTGATCGCCGGTGCTTTTAAAAAATATTTTTTAAGGGGGCTAAAAAAAATGATAAGTAAGGGCTCTTTGAATATTCCCAAACAACTTGGTTTTATTGATGTTTGCGAAGCCACCCTCTATGATTTTGTTAGTAAATTATGTGATAAAAAATGGAAAGCAAATGTTCAACCATCAAAACGAAATGAAGTTCATGTTGTTAGATATTTGACTGGTTATCAGCGGCGGAGTCCACTTTCCAATCGTCGCATCTTAAGCATTGATGAAAATAATAGAGTGAGATTTTTGTATAAAGATTATAAAAACAAAAAAAATGATGCCGTAAAAGCTGTTTCAGCGAAGGAGTTTGTCAGAAGATTTGCAAATCATATTCCAGAAAAAGGAACACACAAAACAAGTTCATTTGGGATTTATGGTCACGCCGTTAAGAAAAAGAATGCCAAGCTTGCGCATGATTTTGTTTATGGGAAAGATAAAACCGAGCATGCCAAACAAATTGTCGAAACACTTAAACAAGTTTACCGGATGAATATAATTATTAAAAAAGTTATAAAAAAGTCTAGTCTTTGTTTTTCTTGTCAATCCTCGACAGCTCCTTTTGCTGATGCTAGTGGAGAGATGCGATTGCTAGATTCAGGGTAATTTAAATTCAGCTTTGTTATTTTGAAATTATTTTTGTGCAGATTTTTTTTTGCTTAAGGACTAATGTTTTTAAATTAAGTCTAAAAGGTTTTTTAAATGAGTATGATTTATTTTGAGGACGTTTTATATTTAAAGAATATTTTTTTTGAGAGTTTTTTTTATTTTTGTTCATATTTTTTATTTGTTATTTAGTAAAAACTCGATTGGATGCCCCTCTAAGAACGAGGTATTTGTTCGAGAGAAGACTTCGTCTTCTCTCTCAAAAGGCAAATCGTGGACTTTCTTCATAAGCCTCACTGTAAAAAGTGGAATGTGTTTATTGCAAAACCTTTTTCTGGAGAACAAAAAGTTATTAAATATCTTGGGCGATATATGCACAAAACTGCGATATCAAACTCAAGAATTCTAGATGTAAATAAAGAAAAAAGAGAAGTTATATTTCAGTACAAAAATTATAAAAGTGGTGATCTTAATTCGCAAATGACATTGGATTTAGATGTTTTTTTGAAGAGATTCTCAAATTGTTTATTATCCAAAGGTCTTGCATCCGTACGTCATAGTGGAGCTTACGGAAATACTGTGAAGAAGGAAAATGTTTTTAGAGCCCGCCTAAAAGTTTATGGTGAATATTGTAAGCCGGTTGAAGTTTTAAAAGAGGTTTATAAAATTGAGAATCGTATTAAGAAAATAATTGATTCAATTTCCATATGTGGTAAATGTTTTTGTGCTTTCACTCAAAAGCCTATTCAAAGTTCTGCTTGATTAGTGGTACTTATTCGAGATATAAGACTTCGTCTTATATCTCAAAAAATAAAAAATTAATCAATTAAAGAAGTTTCTTTGTGTCGGTCATTTAATGAATACTAAGCATTCAAGTGAAATTCCTACCACCCTAGAAAATTGAAAATGTTACATGAAGGTTGTTGTCTGTTGCGTCGCGTCAGCGTATGTGCTAACTTGCTCATGAAATTAAAGAATTGATGAATAACGGTTAAATTTAAACCATTAAGTTTATGAACGGAGAATAAAAATGAAAAATCTAGTTTTTGGAACGATTGCTTTAATAAGCATGTCAGCATTTGCAAAAAACTGCATCTATAACGATATTACATTTTCGGGAGATGGAATTGGCCTGTCTGAGGTTGAAGCCCTGATAGTAAAAGAACTAAAAGTCAAAGGCTATATCCACAAGAAGAAGTATGACCTTGAGAAATATCGTGGTGTTATGAGGTTTACGAGTAATGAAAACCAACCATTTGTTATAGGTACGAAAATTGCCACAGTTGATGTTACTTTAGATGAAACAGATCACTATTATCAAGTGCAAACCATGAGTACAGACTCAATAGATAAAAAGATTAATCAGTACCTGAAAGATTCTATAAATGGTTTACAAAAAAGAGATTTTCTTAACATCAATTTTCGCGTAGGTGAAGCGATTGTTAATGGTTTTAACGATGAAGTATTTGTCTTTAAAGGATATGCCCCCAGGCTAAGCTTTGGAGAAGGATATACAAAAATATCAGATAATGACTGGAATACCCTTGAAACTGAAAGCCCGCATTTTTTTAATATTTCATCTGTTTCTGAGCGTACTGAGTTTGCAAAAAGAGTTTTAAAGCAAATACCCAAATGCCTCTAGGTATGTGAAAACCGTTTGGATGACAACGCTCAGACTTAAAATATAAAAATCAATACTTGGTTATAAAACCTAGTCTTGTGACCAAAGAATAAAAACAATCAAAGCCTACTCGAAAAAGAGGGCTTTTTTATTAAATAACATCAGTAATTGAGTAAATACTCTCTATCAAATATTGGGCACTCTTGCCGAGTTATTTAGGCTTAAAA
>JABJPQ010000117.1 GCA_018663815.1 Halobacteriovoraceae bacterium
ATTACTAGAGGCAAATAATCCTACTTGTGGTAAATACCTTGCTTGTTCCATGTCTGAAGTGTAGCCAATAGCATCGATTTTTAGTTTAAAGTTTTCAAGCTTTGTTGATGATAATCTCTTCGAATGACTCTCTTTAAACTTAGCCACAAATTGGCTAATGGATTTTTCTTTTTTTACACTAAGGTTTTCTTGAGCTGTTTTGAAACGAATTAAGTTTAATCTAAAATCACTATCGGCAGCTAATTGAACTAAAAAGGCATCCACTCTATTAATAACACTTTTTAAGCCTAGTAGGCCCGAGTAACCAACAGGGTTTTGCTTCGTTCCTACTTTGTATTTCGCTAAAATATTTTTTGTGGCACGATTTATTTTATTGAGTAAATTTGAGTTAAGGTGATTTCTGCTAATCATCCCATAATCAACAAAAAGCTCTGAGAAACTTTGGGTATAAGTTGCTTCTTTATTTAATTGTTGTGACTCAAGTAGTTTCTTGTACATTTTATTTTGATTATCTTTAAGGCCTCCTTCATATAAAGGAAGGTCAATCATTAAACTTGTATTAGTGTAGGTTTCATCGTCGGGATTATTAATATTGGCTTCGGCAAAATCTTCTTGTTCAACGGCACCTTGTCCTAGGTTATTAAACAGCACACTTCCTGGATCATTTGTTTTATAACTTCTGGCCCCTAACATAACTCTTGGAATCCAATGTCTACCAGCTCGATCTTTTTTTAAACTCATCAGTTCGAGCTGAGCTTCTTCACTCTTTAAGCGTTCGCTATTACTTTGGGTAAGAGTCCATAACTCACTTAACTCTTTTTCATTGGCATATGTGTTGATACTTACAAATGCTATGATGATTAACCATTTCATTATAACTCCCCGTGCGTTACTTTATTAATATAATACAATATTAGAATAACATAATATCTTAATAAGTGCTAATGTTTTTTTTGAATATTTATAGAGTATTGTATAATATGTAAACGAATAATTAACAGTTTATGAAATAAGGAGATTAAATGGTTGTTTTATATCAAAGAGAAGTTTGCCCAGGCTCTACAGAAGTGAGAAATTGGTTAGGGCGACATAACATGACCTATGAAGTCAGAAGTGTTGCCAAATTAACTTCTCAAAGAAAAGAGGCCATCTCAGCGGCCGGGACAGGAGTTGTTCCAATCTTGCAAGACGGTGAGCATATTATTTGTGAAACAGCTAATATCATAAGCTATCTAGAGGAAAACTATGGCAGCTCAGATTACGGTGACCCAGGCTACGGTTTAACTCTTAATCTAGGTGCAAAAGTTTTTGACTCAGTTCGACAAGATGTTATTGATGCGTTCAAGGAGCAAGGTTTTGGATTACAAACTGAAATGAATCTGACAGAAACCTTTAAACAAAAACTTGATGTAGAATTTCAAGCTTATGCAATCCTTGGTTTTTGTCATCCTCAAGTTGCACATCAAGCTTTGCAGCATGAACCTGGCATTGGTCTTTTGCTGCCATGTAATGTTGTTATAACTCAAGACAGTAATAAAGATATTATTGTATCGGCCATTGATCCTATGAAACTTTTTTCAGTAATTGGTCGGGATGATATTAAACCCATGGCCAAACAAATAAAGGATCAGATTGGAGCCGCTCTAGATTCTCTGTAAATTTTATAGTTGAACTTTCTTGCGTATTTATAATTTATGTCATGGTAAAACTCATTGTCGATGTTGATTGATTCGTGTTACCAAGAACAAAAAATTATGCAAGGAAGTTCAATATGTTGAAAAATATCATCGTTCTCTTTATTTCTGTTCTGTATGTAATGACAGCTTTTGGGGAGACAAGTGCAGTTAAAATTGATCCCAGTATTCAGAAATATATAGATGCTCAGCTGGAAAAAAAAGGGAGTGAAGTAGTTCCTTCTCCTTTTGAATTTGGAGGCTACTTTAGGACAGGTACTCAAAGAATTGGATCTGGTGGTTCTAAAAGCTCTGGAGCTTGTTATTCATTAAATTTAAATCGAAATGATGGAGCGTTTTATCGCCTCGGTAATGAGTGTCGTGATTATGGAGAGTTTAATTTTATTCATAAAGGTAAAAAAAATGGAATTGAATACAAATCTGTTTTTATGCTTGATATCGCAGGAGACTCCAGGAGTTCTACCGGGACAGAAAGTTGGTCTCGTCGGAGTCGTCAATTATATGTAGAGTTAAAAGGATTGTTTGATGATAACTCTAAGCTATGGGTTGGAAGAAGATACTACCGAGCAATAGGAGATATTGGAGACATTCATGTTCTAGATGGTTTTCATGTGCAAAGCTCAGGGAATGGGTTTGGTCTATCGGATGTCCAGTTAGGTAATTCTGTTCATCAATTTGCCCTTATTGGTTATGGAGGTGAGGATGACCCGGCCGATGCGACTGATCCAGAAAAAAATGTTCAAAACTACTTAATTGATATTCGCTCAAATTTAAAATCGAATCAAAACTCATATCAATTGGCAGTTCAGAAACTATTTGTATCAGAAACGGCAGACTCACTCGCTGATAATACTTCAGGAAGTACTATAAGCTTACAGTGGCAAAGAAAATTTGATATTTTAGACAATAAAATTATTATTCAGCGTGGTGATGGCTCAATGTCTGAAAATCCAGGTTGTTTTGGCACGGATGGAAACTGTTTTAATATGTCAGCGAAAAGTGCTGACAGTGCTTATCGACTTATTAGTAACGGTACATTTGACTGGGGCAGCCGATGGGTCCTACACTATGTAGCTCTTATGCAAGACTCCGAAGAATTTAATAAATGGAATAGTATTGGGGTAAGGCCACATTATAAATTAGGAAAGTACTGGAGCGTCTTGGCCGAAATTAGCCAAGATAATTTTACAACAAAAAATAATGGCAAACCACTAGATGAGCAACAGCTCAATAAATATACTCTGGCCATGCAGGCTTCCTTAGATGCACAAAATTTTTGGGAGCGTCCATCTCTTCGTTTCTATATTTCACAGTTTGTTTGGAATAGTGCTGCGGATACTCAGTCCGCTAATATTGGACTTTCAGATTCGGATGTTAAAAATTCAACTATTTTTGGAGCACAAGCAGAGATTTGGTTTTAGCTTCGAACCTCTAAGTCGTAATTAGATTTATAGTTCTTCATAGATGTGAATTTCATCTAGGTATTGTTTTAGCTCTCGGCCTCTAATACTGAGTTTTGGAGTAGCCGTTCTATTTTTAAGCTGACCCGTTGAACCTTTGTAAATATAGTCCAAATGCTCCTGTTCATTATCGCGATTTATATTTTTATTTGTTTTTGCAATTTGCGGTAGTTCTTTTTTCTTCTCAGTTAGAACTATAATTGTCGCGATAAAAGCGTTTTTTGGATCCGAGATATTATTATCGTTAATATAGGAATATGCAGGGTATTTTGAAACATACTTTTTAATATTTTTAATTTGCGTTAATCCTCTTGAGTTTGATGACTTCTTTCCCTGGGCCGTTTTTACTACCGACACAATTTCTTGACCGATTTTCTGTGAGTTGTCTTGAACGTATTTTCCAACAGTTGAGTTGATACCTGAAATTTTACTTCCTCCTTGATTGATAATTAAGCCTTCCTTGACTTGATAACGATCCTCTACCCCAAATCCGCTCTCCACACCAAGTATTGCATAAGCAAGTTGGGCAAGCTCGTTATACTGCTCATTTGATATTTTAAGCTCTTGCATCAAACTGGATTTTTCATTAATCATTGTCTGAATGTATTTTTTTACAACAGGATTATTACTTCTTTCATTGTTAAATATCTTAACATCAATTTTTTTGGAATTATCTTCAGAATGGCTAGGAGAAAAGTAATAATCCTCATGACACCTGACCTTAGCTTTACAAATAGATCTATCCACTGGAGTAAAGGAAATCTTATCATCGACTATTTTCATTCTGTTTTTTCGCTTTCCATCCTTATTGAGTTCTTCGGGAAGGATATATACGGGGCAACCTTTTTTAGGAAATTTTTGATTATAAGTTTCAAAGTCTGCTTGGGATAAATTAGGACATCCATTGGATGCGCGATTATCTTTTGTTATAGAATTATTTAAATAAGTATATCTTTTTTCCTTTCCAATTGGGATTTGATGCATGGCCAAGACAGTCTCATATTTACCATCCTTAGTTAGCTTTTTGGCATCATAAGCATCTTTTTCAGTTACAAGTGCCAGAAGATTATTCTTATAGAGTTTGTAATAATCGTTATCTGCTTGGGATCTAAAATCATAGCTATAAAAAACACCAGCGGAAGTTTGACCATTATATTTCTTTTGTAACTATTCAGCGTGATTTTTTAGAAAAACTTAAATGTAAGGCCATAAGAGTATTTTTTTGTAGGCCATTCATGCTTTTTATTCCATACTACTTTTCATGACTGTTGGACATGTAAACGTTAAATCTACAATTGAAAA
>JABJPQ010000621.1 GCA_018663815.1 Halobacteriovoraceae bacterium
CCCATCTCTTTATTCATTATTGCTTTTTGAGAGGCCAGCTCTTTTGTTGTTAGAAAATTATAATGCTGGTAACGAACTCCTTCACAATTATATTGATTTGCCAGCTTAATAGGTTCATCTAACGTTTCAACCGATTCTGGGGTTATGGAGTAATTAAGAATAATTTTTGTGCTAGCTTTTATCTGTGAGGCATATTCAAGGTTCTTTACCAATCGGTCATATGACCCCTTTACCTGAGCAACAGTGTCATGCACCTCTTTATTTCCCAAAACTGTGATGTTTAAGTAATCAAGTTTTGCATCAAACAGTTGGTGTAGTACTTCTGGCTTCATCAAAGTACCATTAGTGAAAATTTGTACAGGCAAATTGAATGACTTTGCATATTTTACAAATTCAACCAAATTTTTATGCATAAATGGTTCACCCCCTGTAAGGATAATTCCTGGTTTTGTTTTATGAACTTGTTGAATTATTTTTTTAAATGTCTCAAGGTTCATCTCTTTAGCATCATGAAGATTGAGATGATAAAAACACATTGAACATTTAATATTACAACGATGTGTAATCGAAAGTGTTACGTTTCTTACTGTTGTAATATCCGTGTCTGGCCTGAGGTAATCCAGCGGGAAAAATATTGCTTCTTTTAAAATGGTACTCATAGGGTACATGTCAGAAAAGTAGTTTATCCTTTTAAGCACATTTCTCCACATCATTATCTTTTCCATCATTAAATAACTCCCTTTTCTTATCTCCATACTTACCTATCAGTCTTAATGAAAGAGCAAAAAGCTCATAATCAAACAGAAAAGAATTGAAGTTAAATTTAATTCTAAATAGAGCAAGAGGACGATAGACTCGAGCTAAAAACCTTATGACTCTAAAGAATGGTAATTTATTATTCTTTGTTTCTTTAATAATTTTTTTATCTAATACAAACGACGTTACCTGCATAACCTTTATTAAATTATTATGTTTTTTGGTATACCACGGATGTACAATTTTTTTATTTGCATCAGAAGAATCCATTGCAATCCAATCATCGACTGTTCTTGGTACAACAAAATCAGGGTACTCCATAGCTCTATCTAAAGCTTTAGTGCCGGGAATTGGCTTCCAATCTCCGCCAAAGCCAAAGTACGCATTTGGATTGTCTTTAATCAAGGTTACAGCAAGCCTTTTTGATTCAAGTAGGTCTTCATATGTCTCTTCTGGCATTCCATAAATAAAATTAAAATGGCATTTAATTTTAGGGTGTTGAGCAAGTTTTTTGTTTTGCTCGACAACCAAATCAAATGATATACCTTTTTGCATTTTTTTCAATGCTCGGTCTGAGCCAGACTCGACACCAACCATTATGACTCGTCCACCTGCTCGCTCCATTAAATCCAAGAAGGCATGGTTCATTAATTTTATTTCGTTCACTCGACACCCGCGAAACTCAAGTGTTACCCCAAGATCTGCCTCAACAAGTAAATTAAAGACTTTTTCCATGTGCTTTAAATGCCTAAAACTAGTGTCATCAATGAATACAATATGTTTTGCATCAAAGGTTTCAACTGCATATTTTATATGATCAACAACCGCCTCAGCATCATAAGCAATCCACTTTGCACCATTAATCTCATTAAATGTTGCAGGACTAACACAAAAGCTACACCGATATGGGCAACCAATAGAGCTAAACATTGCAAATATTCTTTTTTTATTGAAATTACGCACATACTTTGGTGAGTGCATATCCAGTAAGTTATAAGGTAAGTCTTGGTAAGGAATTATCTCGTGGCTATCCGAGCGAGTATTATGGACAAACTTACCCTTAACTTTATAGGAAAGTCCCTTAATATTGTTAAAGTTCTTCGTACCCAAATTTCTGAACAGCTGGTACAAAGCTAGTGATCCATATCCTCTTACGAGATAATCAACGTAGTTCTCTTCGATCGTCTCTGGGCATACTGTGGGGTGTGGCCCACCAAACACAATTTCAATATGAGGGTGGTTTTTTTTTATGTAACGAGATACTTCCCTAGCACACTTTAACGGATTTCCCGTCATTACAGAGATTCCCACCAAGGCTGTATTCGAAGTAATGGCTTCCTCAACAACCTTGAAATGATCACGTTCAGCTCGTAAATCAATAACACTTACATCTACTTTATTTTTTATACACTCAGCTGCCGTATACACTAAGCTTAGCGGAGGGTCCATAATCATTGAATCTTGACTTCCAAGCTTTGGATAAATTAATAAGATTTCACTCATAAGACCTCCCTAAAAACATGAATAATATCATGTTTTTTAGTTTAGACAAACCAAAAGGGATAAAAATTGGCCATAAGGTTACCATGCCCAGCAAGAAGGCAGGGTTATTAAATATATGTTCTTTATCATTATGAAAAAATACCTCACCAACTTGGGTCGGTATATGACTAACTAAAACCCCAATGTACATCCACATCAAAATTCTCATTTTTTTTTCATGCCACAAAGAAAATACACCTGACAAAAATAGTACAAATAATATATAATCTATTATTTTAAAAAAGTTATAAATTGAACTAAATCGATAGCCATACACAGAGACAAAGCTTTGAGGTTGTGGAAAACTTGAGATGAAATAAGTAATGAACCCTACATAATTATGTGCCGAAAAATAATGTACAAATCTTTGAGTTAGCCAGTCTATATAAAGCACAGGCTTTTCAACAATAACTTCAGTAATATATGCGCTTAATGGTGAATTACTAAGTATCGAATTTATAAATTCAAATTTCACATTTCTTTCATCTCGATAATCAATCGCTTTTTTAATTGAATACTTGTATGCATCCTCATCCGAATAAAAACGAATTCCTTTATAGGTTCCAGGGTTCTCACCCAGGGCATTATATAAACCTATAGCTAAAGTCGAATCTGCTTCGGAGTAATTAAGAGAACTTCTCAATCCCTGTATCGTCAATTGATTAAACCCTATACCTCCAATACAAAACAATAGTATAAAAAGAACTTTCTTTTTAAAAAATTCGTTCATCAACAACAAGTAAATTCCGACAAAAAAAGCCAACAAGATATTGTCGGGCCTAATTGTAAATACTGCCCCAGAGCCAATACCAAGAAGTAACACATTATATATTGTTCTGTTTTCATAGAACCTTATAAAAAGAAGTCCGTTTACTAGGGTTAGTACAGGGATCAAAGCTTCGCACATTATATGATATGAGTAAAAAATAGATGGTAACCAAATAGCATATAAGCCTGCAGCGCCTAATGCCAAGTGTTTCTTTTTTGTTCGATTCACTATACAAAAAATAATAAAACAACCAAAAGAATCTATTAACGCTTGAAAAGACATTATTGAAATCATAATTGTATTTGGCGAGTCGGTAAGCTTAAAAATATAAAGTGGTATTGATAACAACATTGAATATGGTAAATAGTACTCCGTAACAATATCAAGGTTTTGGAAATACTGCTGTGTATTTTCTAAAACAAACGCTTGAATATATGTAAAAATTTGGCCGTGACTAGAGTAAGACATCAAACTTAAAGTATCTGTACGATCGGAATTAATTATATATAATGGCATCATCATTCGAACAGTTACAGCAAATCCAAATATCAAAAGAAGCAACCTAAAGTCCTTGTTGTCTTTTAAGTTTTGAAGAAAAATATTACCCTTATTCCAATAATCCATTATTCCCTGTCAATGTAATCGATGACTACCTAATCAATTTTAATACTTTTATTCCACTTTAGTAAAACACTTAATTTCGATACTCGATCGACATATGCCATAAACTCACGACATTCCTTTCTCTCATCATCTTTACATGTGTCCATTATCATTCTCCCCGCGTAAGTTTGGCTTAAGAAGTATGAATTAATTACTCCGTCTTTATAGGGTTCCAGTAGACTATAAAAAAGATTTGTTTTATTATTTTCTTGCAGCTCTAGAGAAGCAAGAAGAATATTCTGATCCTCAAAATTCACAAATTTCCTTTTAAACATTTTTTCTTTCTCAATGCGAGAAAAATCATCGCTCATATGTATAAGCATCGAATTAATTACGACATACTTAGACGAGACTCCTTTTCCAATTACATTACATGAGTTATTTTGCCAAAACTTGCTATGCTCTCGTACCATTTCCATATTGTTAAACTTTAACCCATGTAAAATTAATCCCTGCGTTCCTTTGCATTCAGATTCAATTCTTTCCGTAATATCCATATATCTTACATTGTCAGTTCTTATTGACCCATAAAATATTGAAATCGGGATTAACAAGATAAGTAGAGCGTTAAACCATTTTTTATAATTTATAAATATCCCTGTTAATAGCAAAAAAGAAAAGAATGATGTAAGACCATAGGTTGTATGAAATTGTGTCGCAAGTACATTTGATCTATGCCCATATAAAGTCACAAAAACTAAGAATGCTAAAAGAAGTGAAATTTGAGTAATCTTTTTATTTCGCCTATACGCATACAAATACCCAATAGGTGCCAAAATAGAAAATACAATTGGAAAAAATGATTCTCTAGCATAAAACCTTGGATAAAAAAATGGAACAAAATAATTACGATAATGATAACTTATCCCAGTTAAAATATTTTCAGGTATAAAGAGATAAATGACATTAGAGGTTCCTGTATTTTGACGATGAACAGCCCCAAGTTGATCAATACTCAGTAGAACACCTGGGATAAATACGATCGCATAGGGAATACTCTTTTTAAAAATTTCCCATAGTCTATCCTTTCTTTCTATTCTTAGAATAGCGACAAACAACACAAATCCCAAAGAGTTTATTGGATGTGAAAGAATTGAAAGAAAATATGTCATATATGAAAAAAATCTATCCCGTTTACTCGCTAAATAATTCTTAAGGAAGTAATGATATGAAAATAAAAAAAACATAAAACTTAGAATATGTTTTCTAGCCGTAAACTCAACATAAACATTAAGTGTAGCAGGGTGAACAAAGTATAATAATGCTAAAAACGTCCCGACATCTTTCCCAAAATATACTCGCATAATTCTGTATACTAGCAAGGTTGTAATTAATAAAATGATTAAGTTGTGCACAAGAGGAATCTGTCTCCAACCAATGGCATCAACCAAAACAAGATCAACCTTATGTGAAAGATCTCTTACTGGTTGAAAGTCATAAATCGCACCTACTTTAAATGCTTCAATATAATCTGCAACAGAGTGAATTTTTTCTAGCGGCTCAATAATTATATTTTTATCAACCATTATTGGAGCCGAGGTAAATGGAACCAAATAGGAAAATAATGACAACAGTGCAATGACAAAGACACTCTTTTCTTTTATCCACTGATTATTAACCACCTTCTTCACCTTATTTACCTTATTTAATAAAAAGTTTATATCTAGCATATTGTTTCGCGCTATAGTACTTCCCGTTCCCATAAAGATATGGATTGGAGTCAAAATCTCGTTTTGAACAACCCTTCTTTAACAAATTCAGGCAATTCAAGTCAATTTCTGCTTTAATTGCATACAAATCTTTTCTATATTTTACTTTTAAAAAATCCGTTTTTTCTCGTTGATATAAATCGAGGACTGCTTTATAGGCTTCATCTAAGCCTGTACCTGATTGATATTGAAGCTTCGCAATTAAAGACCTAGTGTGTACGGGAGACTTGGGATCGTCTACAATCTTAGAGTAATAAAAAGCAGCTTCCTTAAAACGCCCCATTTCAAATGCCAAGAGATAAGCTAAATTATAGTTAAGCTCAAAGTTATCAGGATAAGTTTCTAATCCTTTCATAAATATATAATTCGATCCCTCTAAGTCATCTGTTACAATATTTAAATATTTGCCCCCAAATATATAAGCATTCAAAAACCTTGGCTCTAAAGTTGCGATTGTTTTAAATCTAAAAAATAGCCATGAATACTTATCTTCACTTTGCTCTGAACGAAAACGATCTAAATCTGATTCAAGTAATGTCGTAATCCAAAAAAAACTACTCAAGAGTCGTCGCTGACCTGCACTCACCACCAACAACACTTGGTCATTTATATTTACTGCCGATTTCTGCTTCGGTACAATAATTTTTGGTTTGTTTAAGTTTTGATTCAAATATCCAGCAATCATTAAAAAAGCAAAGCTTAAAAGTAGTATGAGTCTTGTCGATAAAATAATTGTCAAATCCTTTTTTACTATACAGTATATATACTATGCTTACTTTTTATAATATTTCCAAGGTATTTAATACCGACATCCTAAAAAAAAGTTTTACGGCTTTAGATGATGTTAGCTTTAACATTCCAGAAGGAAAGATCATTGGATTTTTAGGTGCTAACGGTGCAGGAAAAACAACGTCAATTAAAATAGCGATGGACTTTATTCGTCCTAGTTCTGGAACAGTTGAATTTGGAGAAACACTTCGATCTAACAAGAATACTATTTTTGATAAGATTGGTTATTTACCAGAGCGTCCGTTTTTTTATCCACACTTAACTGGTAAGGATTTTTGCTATTACATGGGGGCATTATCTGGACTTAATAGGTCTACTATCAATAAGCAAATTCATTTTTGGGCTCCTCGATTTAATATTGAGTTTGCACTGAATCGTGAAATTAAAGGATACTCAAAGGGTATGCTGCAAAGGATTGGATTTCTTGTAACATTATTACACAACCCAAAACTTATTATATTAGATGAACCACTCGCTGGGCTTGATCCTGTTGGAAGAAAAGAGCTAAGAGAGATCATTGTCGAAGTAAACAAGCAAGGCACAACTGTTTTTTTTAGTTCACATATAGTCTCTGATATGGAAGAAATTTGCCATGACGTAGTTTTTTTAAAAAGTGGTCGTATGATTTTTAATGGGAGTGTCAAATCTCTGATTGATAAAAATACAAAGCTTGAAAATGAAATACGATTTATTCATGACGGCCAACTATGTGTTAAAATTATCTCAGAAGACAAAAAACTAGCTTTTTTAAATTCTTGTTTATCTCAAAATGACAATATCATTTCAGTCAAAAGAGTTCAGGCTAGCTTAGAGGAAATTTTCTATGAGGTTTAGTTTGAATAGTTTAAAACGTGTTTTAATGATTTCTCACTATACTTTTAAGGAGATCATTAAAAGTAAGATCCTTCTTAATACTTTATTTTTGGGTTTTGCAATTTTAACCATCACCTATGTCGCATTAAGTTTCACCTACGGTGAGGCAACAAAAATCTCACTCGACTTTGGTCTTGGTTTATTGACAATGAGTTCTATCGGTATTGCAATCTTTATCGGGGTTGGTCTTCTCTCTAAGGAAATTGAAAGTCGAACTGTTTATATGGTAATTTCACGACCAGTAAAGCGCCATGAATTTATTATTGGGAAAATTCTTGGTTTAAATTTAGTGCTAATGCTAAATATAGCCATTCTGAGTGTTTTTACATATCTTACTTATTTTTATATTGGAGGTGTATTTACGTCCCTACTCATTTGGACCATCTTTTTTATTATGCTTGAGTCGCTGCTTGTTCTGCTTTTGGTCTGCTTACTTTCCTTAATTACAACTCAAACCCTCACGGTTATAATTTCACTTGCTGTATACGTTACCAGTCATGGTATTCATACAGCTCTAAAGACAAGTTTTACCCAATCTCAGCCACTATTAGAACAGCTATTAAAAATACTTCATTACATACTTCCTGCCTTTTATAAATTAAATATAAAAAGTTTTTTATTATACCAACAAGAAATTGCAACTTCCTATCTTTTGGGAGCTAGCCTTCATACATTGTTTTACTGCTTGTTTTTAGTTTTTCTATGCATTTATGTTTTTAAAACCAAAGACCTTAACTAAAAAGTCAAATACCGAATCTGTATAAATGATAGTATGTTGATTTGAAAGAGTGGATATAATTAATTTGGAAACATCTTATGCTTCAAATACGATGGATGGCCAAAGAAAATTATAACTAATATCCTTTGGCCATTGCAATTTATACTCTTAGTAACCTTGTCTTACATTTGAAAAGATCTTTTTATCAGTCAGGGTTATAACAGAAGAACCAGTGGCTCCGGTAGTGTTTGTAAATCCAGCCATAATTACACCTGCTGCAGAAATAGTAAAAGTTTGTGTTGCAAGAGAACTTTGGTTCCCCATACTTGCATCAACAATATAAGTTACAGCATCAGCAACAACGGCACCATTCCCTTTTCCTGCAGGGTACCAAGTATCTGTTGCACCAGCTGCAGACGAAACTGCTGCTGCTTCTCCTGGACAACCAGCAGAACTCATTCCTGAACGAATCGCCGTAGTTGTTGAAGTTGCATCAAGAG
>JABJPQ010000463.1 GCA_018663815.1 Halobacteriovoraceae bacterium
AAAAATATGAAATTGGCAAAGGCTTTACAAGAAAAAGAAATGGATGTTCGTCTTCTGGATAGACATCTAGGAGAGGGGAAACTGACTAAATCAGAAGTTGATACCTACCTATCAAAGCTTGATGATGATCAAGGAAACTTTGAAAAGGTTGATGCAGACGTAGCTGAGGTTGAATCAGCGAGTGAGATTACTGAACAATAAATTTCGAAAAAAGTATCTTTTTAATAATCTGCTTCTTTATTAAATTATTAACATGATTTTTGATTCTTGACTCAAGTAGAATCTTTCCTGTAATTGTGTTTAATTCTTTTGGTGACATATTACCAGCAATATCAATGATAGCATCGAATACATAAGGCTTAATCAACATGACGAGTTCACGGTCTTGTTCTTGAAATAGCACCAAATTCATCTGGGTATTTAAAAAACGAAGCCTCGACTCTCTCGAGTAGAGATTGACTACAACTTCCTCCATGATAACAGGAGGCTTTTTGAGTTCTAGCATAGAGTTTTCGATCATAGATCCAAACTCTTTACCACGCTCTGTCAGTGGCTTTTTAATTGATGTATGTGAGTAAATAACAAGTGCTGTAGAAGCAATAACGACAAGTCCGTTAAGACCGAGAATAACTTTATCAATTGCTGGATTACCTGTCATTCCATGATTTTATCATAAGGCCTGATATACTCAAAGCATTATACTTTATAAAATATAAACCTTGAGCATATCAATCTATTATTTAAAGATACTTTTCAGCGTCAAGTGGAGTAAAGGGTAATTCTAAGTCTATGGCCACTTGCTCATAAACAAGATTTCCCTTATAAATATTTACTCCTTTTCTAAGAAATTCATCACTCATGATTGAATTTTCAACACCATCTTTTGCGATCATTCTTGCGTGCTTTAAAGTGACATTTGTAAGTGCGTAGGTTGATGTATGAGGAACAGCTCCTGGCATGTTCGCTACACAGTAATGAACGACTCCATCGACAACAAAAGTAGGTTCCTCATGAGTAGTTGGTCTACAGGTTTCAATACATCCACCTTGATCTACTGCTATATCCACAACAACTGAACCATTCTCCATTTTAGAAATCATATCTTTTGTTACTAGCTTAGGAGCTTTTGCACCAGTAACTAAAACAGCACCAATGACTAAATCTGATTTTAAAACAGCATATTCAATATTTTGGTTGTTGGAATAAAGAGTTGTTACTCTGTTGTCAAATAGGTCATCCATTTGAGCTAATCTTTTTGTACTCAAATCAATACACGTAACGTCAGCCCCAAGACCCATGGCCATTTTGGCCGCATTTGTTCCTGCTATCCCACAACCAATAATCGTTACATTTGCTCTTCTAACCCCGGGAACTCCACCTAATAGTATTCCCTTTCCACCTTTGTCTTTTTGTAAACACATAGCACCTACTTGAGTGGCCATACGTCCAGCAACCTCTGACATGGGAACGAGTAACGGAAGTGATCCATCTGGATATTGAATCGTTTCATAAGCAATACATGTTGCACCTGAATTCATTAAACCTTTAGTCAATTCTTTATCGGCTGCAAGGTGAAGGTATGTGTAAAGAATATGATGAGGTTTTAGTAGAGCAATCTCTACTGGCTGAGGTTCTTTAACTTTGATAATCATTTCACCTTTATCAAAACAGTCCTCTAAAGAGTTAAGAATTGTAGCGCCTGCTTCAGTATACATTTCATCAGAAATACCAATTCCAATTCCAGCATTTTTTTGAACAAAAACAGTATGCCCATCCATTGATAATTGGCGAACTCCAGAAGGGACTAAACCTACTCGGTTTTCATTATTTTTAATTTCTTTAGGTACTGCAATTTTCATGAGCTTTACTCCATAAATAAGTTTTAAATTATGCGCTTAATATACAAAATTTTTTGATTTTTACCACTTTTAAAATCAAAAGGGAGGAAAAATGCGTGCATTGCAACGCGCCGTAATCAATAAAAAGACTTTTATTCTCACTTTAGGAGAATATCAAAACTTGGTATAATGATCTGAAATTTAAAAGAATGGAGATAAGATGAGAAGTTGCGGAGTTATGAAGCTGTCCTTGCTGTTATTACTAATACTCAATTTGGGGTGTAGTTCTTCTAAAAATGCAGATAAAGCGGATCAGAATACAAGTGGTATATCAATTGATGTTAAGAAAAAAGTATTAAAAAATGGACTGACAATCTTGGTAGTAGAAAATGATAAATTACCAATCTTTTCTTATTATACTTATTTTCAAGTCGGAAGTAAGTATGAATTTCCTGGGATTACCGGTTCAAGTCATCTTTTAGAGCATATGATGTTTAAGGGAGCTAAGAAGTATGGTGAAGGCGAGTTTGATAAATTGATTGAAGGTAATGGAGGCAAGAACAATGCTTATACCAGTAATGATTTGACGGTCTATTTTGAAAGCCTACCTAAAGAGCACCTTGAGGTTGTTGTCGATTTAGAAGCTGATAGAATGCAAAATTTATTATTGGTCAAAGAGTCCTTTGAAAAAGAAAGAAATGTTGTCTTAGAAGAAAGGAAAATGCGTTATGAAAACTCGGACCGCGGTAAGATCTATTTAACAATGATGAAAAGTGTTTTTAAGGGAACTCCTTATGGCTCATCTGTTATTGGAGAAATTGATGATCTTAAAAATGTTTCAAGGGAAGAAGTTCAAAAGTACTTTAAACAATACTACTCACCAAATAATGCTGTCATCCTACTTGTGGGAGATGTGAATGCTGAAAAGGCATTCGAAATGATTGAAAAAAGCTATGGTTTGATAAAGCCTACTGAGAACTTAACAATTAAAAAGAAAGCTCAGTTAGATAAATTAGGCTATCAATTTAAAAAGGACTTCAGCAAAAAGATTAAACTAAAAGGAACTTCACCAACGCCAATGTTCTCTTTAGCGTTAAAGGGAATCAAAATTGGAGAGAGAGAAGGTTTTGTGCTTGATATCCTTTCTTCAATTTTAGGTGATGGTGAAAGTTCCTATTTATCAGAGAAATTTGTTAATAATCGTAAACCCGTTTTACAAAGTATTTATGCTGCTAATTATACTTTGCAAGACAGTGGTGTCTTTTTTATTGGGGGACAATTATTGGAAAAAGCTCGCCTTGCAACTTTTGAAAAGAAACTACGCAATGAATTACACCGTTCATGTCAAACAGCGATAACCGAGCGTGCAATGAACAAGGTTATTAATCAGTACCTGGTATCAATGCTAAGTGGGCTTGATACAAACTCAGGAATTGCAAAATTTCTTGGGGATCGACAGGTCTACTATGGTGACTATAATTTTTATAAAAAAGAGTTGGCGCTTTACCAATCGATTACAGTTGATGAGTTAAAACTTGCCTGCCAAAAATATTTAATGACTGATGAGTCTATTTTTATATCAATCTGGAATAAAAACTAAGGAAAAAAATGAAATATATTATTACTTACTTCTTATTAATTAGTATTGCTCAAGCAAATAATTACTTGGATGAAAATGTTAAAAAATTAGATTGGAAAGGTATTGATGTTGTTTGGTTAGAAGATAATGCTCTTCCCACGTATGATGTTTCATTGTACTTCAATGCGGGAGCTCTTGGGGATGGACAAAACCATGCTGGTCTAACAGAACTCATGTTTTCGGAGCTTTCATCAGGGACACATCGTTATACAAAAAAAGAAATTATTGAGTCATTAGAATATTTGGGAGTTAGTTATGGAAGTCATGTAACTCATGAATACTCAACATTCTCAGTCGGAGGCTTGGTAAAGAACATGGTTCCAACAATGAAAATGGTATGTCATCTTTTTGATGATGCGACTTTTCCGGCTAAAGAGCTAAAGCATACAAAAAGAAGAGTTCTTACTGCTATGGATAGTATGGTTACAAATCACTCAAAATTAGCAAGTCGTGCTTTTAGGTATGAGTCATTAAAAAATACAGGTTTTGAGAGTCCAACGCTAGGTTATAAAAAGAGTCTAAAAAAAATGACCTCTAACAAACTCCAAAAACGGCTTAAGTATCTTAACTCAAAAGCCATAAAAAGGATTTATATTAGAGGACCTAAAGAAGTCATGGGTTTAAAAAACATTATTTTAAATGACTGCCGTTGGAGGCAAGGACAGGTTGCTTCTAAGCTACCAATTGTAAAAAAACCACGAGTAGAAAAGAGCATTATCTTTGTTCCCGTTCCTGGGGCGAATCAAGCCCAGGTAAGAATTGGGAGAGTTATTACTACTGACGAAGTCCAAATGGGAAAAGATGCCTTAAAAACGTTCTCCGCAAATTTTTTGGGAGGAGGGTTTACCTCGCGATTATTTCAAAAGCTGAGAGTTGAGAAAGGCTTAACGTACTCAGCAAGTGCTTATAGCTCTGAACAAAAAAACTATGGTAGAAGTGGTGTCTCCACATTTACTAGGAATGAAAAAATTGTTGAATTACTTGAATCGATTAAAAAGGTTTTAGTTGATGCAGCTACTAAAATTGGAACAGAAAGTTTTACATTGTCTAAAAAGAATTTAAAAGGAAACTATCTGCTTGGACTTGAGTCAACTTCAGATTTTTTACAGAATTTGATACACTTTGATCATATTGAAAAAGATTATAGTGAGATATATCAATTCACTAAAAAAATGGATGCTATTGAAATTAAAAATCTACAAGCGATGATAGCTCAATTATTTGATTGGAAGAAACAAGTCATTCTCATTTTAGGAGATAAAAAACTTGTAAAGGTTCTTAGAAAAGCGGGATATAAAGTAAAGATTTCAAATTATAAAAAATATATTTAAATTACAGAACTATAGGGGAGGCTTCTTATGAAGTTTCTCCTTCAATATTGACCTTTGCACCAGGAAAGATACTCATACTCTGAGCTTTTACTTTACCCGATAATGTTGCCGAAGACCTAATCGAAAGTGTTCCAGATGCGTTGAGAGAGCCAGAGAATGAACCAAATATTTCGATATCATGGCAAAAAACATCACCCTCAATAATGGAGTCTCTTTCAAATACAACCTTACTTTTATTAAGCATTGTAATTGATCCCTTAGTGATACAGTTTAAAATTGTATCCCCCTCAAACTTTAAGTCTCCTTCCAGTTGGGTACCTTTACCTAGGACGGAGAAATTAAAGGTTTTAAAATTATTTTCATTCATAGATTAGTCAATGTTAAAGGGTCCAGCTTGTTTATAAGCAATGAGATCTCCTGTCTTGGAGAAAATATATATTTTATATCGAACACTCGATTTATTAATTAAAGGGAACCTAGCCACAGTTGGTCGAAAACGTGAAAACGAAAAACTTTCTCCTTTTGAATACTCTAGGCGTAAATTTTTTTCACTCAGTTCGTAAGCTGGGTAATAGTACATTGAATTTTTTTGAAACTGAACAACTGTAATATAGCCAGATAACTTGTCATTATTAAGAGAATTATTAGCCAGGTTAAAATGTAGCTCCACAATATTATTTTCATTTTTCAGTAAAATATTGTCTATCTTTAGTAGATCTTTTTCTCTTAAATCTACAATTCCAAGTGGTGGGGTAAAAAGCCTAAAAGAAGAGATCGTTGATTCACTAGAAGAGCCAAGGGAGAGCTTTTGAGTTAAAATTTTGTTGTTTTTATTAGTACTATCTAATTGAGAGCTAAGTTCTTTATTTTTTTCCTTGAGATCTTTTATAATCTTAGGCTCACTAGATTTAAGCTCGATAACTTGGTTTTTTAAAAACATAGAGTAGAGTATTGAGACTGTTATAGTACTTATAACCAATATAGGAACTAAAATGAGCGAACTGAGAAGCTTCTTATTAATTTTTAAGTAGCGAGGGCTTTTAGGGGAGTTATAAACGATCAGTGTTAAATTCTTAGATGGATTCCGAATCATTTACCAGTTCTTTGTTTTGAATTTGAGAGCTAAAATATTTTAGCTTATTGGGAGTGAAGGCAATATTTTGCTTTTCTAATACTTTTGTCCATTTCTCGGCAACAATCTTCCACTCGTAACTTGCATTTTTCTGTAGATAAAGAGTTTTCTTACCGATATCCTTGACCACCGGAGATGTGTAATCTTGTAGCATTGTAACGACAACGTATTCTCCATTATTTAAAATAGACATATCTTGCATTTCTATTGTTGGGGTGTCCTTTCTTGCAAAGACACTTTTCTTATATTGCTTGAATTGAGAGTGATTTCCACGGATAGAGTCAAAAAAATTAGTCTTGGAGTATGAGGAAATATAAGTTTCAAAATCTTTATTGCGCCAGGCTTCAGACCATTTGTTTACAACAGAAGTTATTTCATTTTTACTTTTTAACCAACTTTCTTTTGTCTGGTAGTGTAGGTCTTGCACAATGACCACTGGAGTGTTTAATAGGTCTATGTACTGAGAAATGTCCTTTAAATCTTTATCGATTGCAACAACACACCCTTTTGAGTCAAGACCAAGGGAGACTCTATTATCGTCGTCAGTAGAGTGTAACCAAATTCCGCCCCCCGTTTTCTTACTTCGCTTATCTATTTCATTTGGATAATTTGTTGTGAATGCCCCTGCTCCGTAAATCTTTCCATAGTCCCCATATTTTTTTGTTAAGTATTGAGATGGGTGAAATTTTTGGAAAAAGTAGACACCTTCTGGTGTTTTTTTATCACCTTGTAGCGTTTTGTTGCCAATAAATTTTCCCGTTAATACCTTGTACTTCTTAACAAGGCGAGGAAACTCTTGATCGTTTTGATATAAGAATAAAGAGTGAGTAGATTTCTCAACTACCAGCGTATGATGAGCAAAACTGGCATCTAGTTGATAAATAGTACTAGGAAGGTAGGATTTATCTTCTGCATTGGCCATCGTAAGATGCACGAACAAGAGAGTGGTTAATATACTAGCTACTTTCATATTTACTTTACCTCAAACCAGATTTGTTTAAAAACAATTATTATCTAATTTTAACTATAGCATCACTTTTAATCAATACAAATGATTGCAAAAGGCTGTCATCTTTTACCTGCTTTTAAATATAGCTATCTATCTGTTATTATTATACATAATGGAGTCGTTTTATGAAAATATTTTCTTTGCAATCAATTAGCCCAGAGTTTAAGTCACTCACGCAAGATATTAACAGTATTATTCCTGTTGATATCTACCAAGATATAGAGGCATTATTGCTTAATATTGATGAGTGTGATGGAGTCATTATTAATTTGGATGACAATCAAAAAGCGCAAGAAAAAAATATTAAAAAAATAAAAAAATACAATGAAGAGATTACCATAATTGTTCTTTGTAATAACTTATCGGAGAAAAAACTACAATCACATCAAAGATCGAGAGGTGCAGCAGATATTTATTTTTCCTACCCAACAGATATTGAAATA
>JABJPQ010000622.1 GCA_018663815.1 Halobacteriovoraceae bacterium
CTCCCAAATTAACACCATTCGTAAAAACTGACACAAGAGTTTTATTCTTACTTAGCAGCTCTAGAAAATTTATAATTTGAGGATGTAAAAATGGCTCACCAAAAAGACCCAACTCTACATGATGAACTTTTCCTTTAATCTCTTTCAATATTTTTTTAAATAGATCCAAAGTCATTATCCCCTTCTTTCTGCCTATAAAAGATTTAATCGATGGGTGATGAAAACAAAATTCACATTGCAAATTGCAGGTATTTGTTATTCCAATGACAAGAGATATAGGTTTCCGAGGGGGAATATTAAATAAAAACAAGCACGAATTTTCAAGATACTGAAGAATTCGTTTTATTTGCTGAATAAAGTATATCATAATAACTAGAATACAATAAAGATCCAGAGGATGACAACAAGGTCATGAAGCCAAATATAAATATCTCGAATAAAGCGTTACTCTTACCTCTATTAGTTCTATTCATACTTACACAATCGAGTTTTATTTTTTATAACAAACACTTTCTTCCGCACGAAAACTATTATTCACCTCAGTCAGAAATTGGAATGGAAAACAACTACAGGTCAGACTTTAATGAAGAGTTAAGACCCTGGGGAAATCATCGCTTTAAACTTCTTAAGAAAAATGAACTTGCTTTGTGGAACCGCTACTCCGGAACGGGGGTACCCTTTCTTGCTAATAATGAGAGTAGTACCCTAAACCCCCTTAACATCTTTGATTCTTTATTCAGTACCTACACCAACGCTGAAACCTTCAAGTTTTTTATTTCCTTACTTGCGGCTAGCCTAGCTTGTTTTTTCTTGTTAAGAAAATTCAGTTTATCACTACCACTATCTTTACTAGGAATGATAGTCTACATCCAGGCCAGTTACTTCTCTTTAGATGACCCAATGTTCATGGCTTACCACGCAAGAAACTTCACAATAATAAACATTTTCTTTTTAATCAAATCAAATTTTTTACAAGAAAAAATTCTCGCAAGTTTTTTCACTCTTACTACCGGTGCACTACTCCTTTGTGGTGATCTCCATATTGGAGGTGCTGGTTTTGCTCTTTCTCTCACCTTATTTCTTATGAACGTGAAAGAAAAAAAAGATCTTTTCAAAATACTTTATTTTATCCCTCCAATTCTCTTAGCATTACCACAAATTCTACCGACCTTAGAACTCATATCTCTCTCACTAAGATCATGGTCTCACGATGAGATTGTTACCTCGTCATCATACTCGTATATTGAAACTTTTGATTGGCTTTTTTCTCGTTTTACATATCTTATTTTTATTTTTCCAGTTTCATTTATTATTTCGATCCTGAAACGTCACCACTACCTCTTTCAGTTTTCATTAATAATACTCATTGCTTTGTTTGTCACAGGAGGTGGTTACTTATACAGTCTTCTCTATACTCTTATTCCTTGGCTAAAACATCTTAACATCAGCTCTTACTACCTAATTAACCCTGTTACAATTTTATTTCCTCTTCTATTTCCCATTACTCTTTCTCTATTTTTAAATAATAAGGGGAAGGTGACCTACAATATAACAATCGCACTCGCTGTGATTTTAATTCTTCTCCAGCAGTATGATCTTGTGAAAAATATTTCAAACAAGACAGCCAACACACCAAACTTTCCAACTCAAGATTGTATTCCATTAATTAAAGACAATATTTCACAGGGAAAAATATTACGATTCAAAACACAAGCTTTTCCACCAAACATTCCGATGCTCTTTGAGTTTGAAGACATCCATTATTACGATGCTCTTGTTTTAAAAAAATACAACCAATACCTTACAAAAATTGATCCTATAATGGCACTTAATAAAGGCTCTACAGACATCAAAATCCCACCGTTTCAATCTTCAAAAATATTTAACAACCCCTATCTTTGGCTACTCTCACCTTCAATAATACTTTCATCAACAAAATTTTCTTCACCTAAACTTCAACTTCTTACAGAAAAACCAGTTAGCTGCTACAATGGAAAGCAAAAAATTTATATATATAAGTCACAATTTCCTCGTCATCAGATATACACAAGTGATCATATTCAAGAGCCAGTCAATTATAAAAACCTAACCCCTGTTAATTTCAACGTTATCTCCCAAAATAACACAAAACTTTCAATAAATATCAACAACCCTTCATTAAAGAAGTATCTTATTTTCATACGAACAAACTACCCTGGCTGGGAGATTTATTCTCCACATAAGAATTTTGTTATAGAAGAGGCATTTAGTCTCTTCCAAGCAATAGAGAT
Organism: Halobacteriovoraceae bacterium; assembly: GCA_018663815.1. Lineage (GTDB taxonomy): Bacteria > Bdellovibrionota > Bacteriovoracia > Bacteriovoracales > Bacteriovoracaceae. The sequence goes on from JABJPQ010000622.1 coordinate 2,271, forward strand.
AAATTCCAAAAACCCAGGAGTTCTTATGCTTGAATTCAAACCAAAATCCTTTATGCTGTCTTTTTCAATTTCTTTGCTCACCTTGATTATACTTTTATTGCAAGTATGCTATTCTACTATTAGATGGAATCATTAAAATATTTTACATTCTTTCTCTCTCTTAGTTGGCTTCATATAAGAAGGAAGAGAGCTCCTATATGGGTTAATATAAACCTTACCCACAAGTGTAATCTCTCATGTCACTACTGCGACCTCCCCAAAGACAAAAAAGATTTACCTAGCCATTTCTGGATAGAAAAACTGGATCAACTAAAAGAAGCAGGAACAAAAGTTATCGGCATATCTGGGGCTGAGCCACTGCTTCACCGTGATATTAAGGAAATTATCGATTATGCTCATGAAAAAAAGTTCATTATCAATTTGTATTCAAATGGATCCTTTTCATCATCCAAACTTCCCCAACTTAAGAAGGTTGATAATCTTTTCATCTCACTTGATGGCCTCCAAGCGACACATGATGCAAATAGAGGAGAAAAATCTTTTTCTAAAGCACTAAACGGAATAGAGATCACTAAAGATCACCTACCACTTACCATTATATGCACATTGACACCAAATAATATCCATGACGTTGACAACCTACTCAATTTTTGCCAAAGCTATAAAATTAAAGTTGTCTTTCAAAATTACGTCTATAACCTCGATGCTAAAAAACTTTCTAAAAATTCTCTTGCCCTCATAACAGAAGTATTTGAGAAGCTAATAGAAAAAAAGCGTGCAGGATATCCCATTGCCAACTCCTATGAATCCCTTAAGCTTATAGCCACAAACACCATCTCTACCAGTCCTTGTTTGGGTGGAAAAAGGTTTTGTGATATATCAGCAGATGGCATAGTTTACCCTTGCTTTGAGGATGACAAAAGGGAGAAATATGCTGTAAGCTTGAAAGATAAAAGTATCCAGGAGGCTTTTAGTATGTTTCTAAACACTCAATGTTCTTGTAATAATTCCTGTGGTCTCGATACGAACAATATTTTACAGTATGAATTAAAATCAATCGGCA
>JABJPQ010000623.1 GCA_018663815.1 Halobacteriovoraceae bacterium
CCACACTAAAGCTAGCTGAAATTGAGAAAAAATTTCTTTACTAAGAGTTTCCCCCGGAGACCGATAATAAACTCTCGCATCTAAAACAGTACGAGACTTTGTTCTAAAGTAAATATTTCCACCGATAGCGTACTCCCGGCTCCCTTCCCCAAGGGAAAGTTTCCCCGGTTCTCCACTTTCAAATCGGTCAACACTATAAAAAGCATTTTTATACCAGCCCTCAAGAGCATACTTAACACCCTCCATTTCTTTGGAAGAAAACTTAAACCCAATACCGGCCGACTCTGCACCTGTTTGACTTGAAGTATAATCTTGTAGCCCATCACCAAAATCAGCATTAAACTTAGATGTAATAGAGCGCCCCTTAAGCATTAGCTGACCTTCAAAGCGATCAGTAAACCCATACTTAAGATTTAAATCCACATCCGTTTTTTGAAAGGTGGTATCGCTATCAAAGCTGCTGACATCTCCATTCGTATCAATAACCGAAGTTGTATTAAAGTATTCCGCGGTTAAGGAGAACTCTGTTCCCGATTTTGCTAAAGTAGTTGCAAAAGGAACATAAGCAGTCTCAGCGAAACTAATGTTTACACGTATTAACTGCACGACAATAAGAACAATTATTTTTTTCATAAGCCTATTATAAGGCCATGGCCTTTAAATGCAAAAGGTGAGCTTGATTTTCCTCAAAACGAACGAGAACTTCTTTTTCCACCCAAATCCCTAGCTTGTTTTCGTACAAACTAATACTCTCAACTGGTAGGGAACTTTGATGGTTAAACTCTAGTCTTGCATGCTCAAGTACACTAAAGAGATCCTGTTCATTATTAAAAACTCCCAGCGGAAGAAATTGTTTTTTATTTTCTTTATACCGAGAACTGCGTGATAGATGCGACATACAAATATCGACAATCATATCTGAGCAAAATTGTAACTCTGTTCCGTAGTGAGGATTCAAATAAATAAGGTTTCTTCTTTTGTATTCATAAACCCCAACCCCTGTAAATTCAAGTTTAGGAGTTTGCAATTTACCGTAGTAAAATGTTTCGATCTCTTCTTTAAGTGTTTCCGCCAGATCAGCAATATCACGTTCATCGACATCAAATGGTGCTAATAATGACATATGAGCAAATGAGTAATGAGTGTATTTTGGATCAAAGCGTTTGCGAAAGCCCATTATCTTACGTGACAATAAGCCGTTATTAGAAAAATTCAAACCAACAAAGAATTTGGTCATAAGGCACCTCAATCGTTGAGGTTTTATAGGTCATCATTAACCTACCTTATAATTGTAAAATTTATTAGCTACAATTTGCAAGTAAAAAAATGAGCTATCTAATCTTAGCTATTTAACTGGATCAAATCTGGCCGATTCTGCCATTCTTTCTTCAATTCTTAAAAGTTGATTGTATTTCTCAATCCGATCAGATCGACTAGCAGATCCAGTCTTGATATGCCCAGCACCACTAGCGATTGCGAGATCTGCAATAAAGTGATCAGCTGTTTCACCTGAACGATGTGAAATAATTGCTTTATAGTTTGAATCAAATGCTAATTTTAACGTATCAAAAGTCTCAGATATGGTTCCAATCTGATTTATTTTTACTAAAATGGCATTGGCTTCACCATTTTTAATACCTTCTGCAAAAATCTTCTCATTGGTAACAAATAGATCATCTCCAACTAAAATAGTTTTATCTCCCAAAACTTCTGTCATTCTGGTCCAACCGGCGTGGTCACTCTCATCCAATCCATCTTCAATTGAATAGATGGGAAGTGTTTTAACCAGGCCAGCATAGTATTCAATCATTTGTTCAGCCGAGTACTCTTTCCCATCCATTTTATAAACTTGTTTTTCTTTATCGTAAAATTCTGAAGCAGCACAATCAAGACTAACAGAAACTTCTTCACCAAATTTATAACCCGCTTTTTCAACTGCTTCTTGAATACAAGTAAACGCTTCCGCTTGGGAACCAAGATTTGGTGCAAAACCACCTTCATCACCAACGTTGGTAGAATATCCTTTCTCTTCTAAAACTTTTTTTAAGTTATGAAAAATTTCTACGCCACAACGTAAATTTTCAGCAAAAGAAGATTTTAAATGTGGCACAATCATAAATTCTTGAATATCTAAATTATTTGAA
>JABJPQ010000624.1 GCA_018663815.1 Halobacteriovoraceae bacterium
CCCCCCGTTATACTTTGGATTTAAATCGCGATGGGATTGAAGATTCATTTCAAACGGTTAAAAAAGATGGAGTTGATTTTATTCGTATTAATAACCACGAAGGTCAAAAAATTTTCGAAGAAGAACTCCTAACTAAAGGGAAGAAAAGTCATGTTTTTAAGGCGCACCTACGCTCTATAAATAAATCGGTTGATGTTTTGATTTTACATTATTATGAAGGAGACAATGAAGCGGTTGGCTTTGAGGGGAGTGCTAGGCTTTATTTTTTAACAATTAGAGACAAAAGCTTAAATAAAATAACTCTTAGGAAAGGGCCTCATTTTTGGACTGAGCGTGAAAGTGTAACAGGACGGTATTGGAATAAAAGGTATTCAGTTAATGTTTTGGACTACAATAGCGATGGCCAAAATGAAATATCTGTAAGTTATAATAATCTTTCAAGGGTCTATTTTTATCTTAGAGACGGAAAGTGGAGTACGCTTTAGGAAGCGTTCTTTTCATAATCATCATCATCAGAATTTTTCTTTCTATAATGATCTAACTCTTTAACCTCTGCTAATTTTTGGTTCTCTTGGGATCGCTGGCCATAATTTGTTCCAGGTATACGACCAAAGTTAGTGAGAGTATTCCACAGTAGAATTGGTAGTGCGATAAGAGCAACGACTCCCCAGATACTGCTCCAAAAATTGATGGATTGATCTTGGGGAAAAAGTGGCATCTTTCTCATCTCAACCTGCTGAATCTTTTGGTTAAAATCAAATAAAACTTCAGTCCCCTGTGGTGTTGGTTTATAGCTTTCAGGAATAACTCCAACAAAGTCTTCCACGGCCGGTTTTCGGGCATGAGTACTTAAAGAGATTAAAAAAATTGAAAGTAATACCAAGAAGAATCTAAATTTCATAAATAAGCCTCATTAAAAGTTTTATCGGTTTTTAAATCTAGAAACTTAAGTAGTATAATTACGGACTCAAGTATTTTGTTGTAAGGAAAAAAATTCCCCTAACATAAGTATAGCATGAATTTGAGTGAATCCTAAAACAAGAGCAAATTAATCCCTAAAGTTTTTTATTTGAATGCCGAAAAATAAGCGTAAGAGAAACCTTGTTATGGTGATTATATGAAAGAATTGACGTTATTTAGTGTTTTAGCCTTTATCTTTACCTATACGGTTGGCCAGTACGGCTTGTGGGATGAGTTTAAACAAACAGCTGAAACAGTTCATCATTATGAGTATCGCTCGTTAGAGCTTTCAAAGCAGCTCCGTTTTGCTAAAAGAGAGATAGAGCAGCTTAAGGCAAGTGTTACTCGTTTAAAATCAGAAAAAGAACATTTAGAGCTTAACTTAGATGATAATAAAAAAAGTAGAACGATTGCTAGTGTTCCAACGATGTCAGTTAATGATCTTGTAAATTTTGGACTTTATAAATGGTCAGCTGAAAAGTTACTTGGAGTAGGAGAGCAAGCTCTTCATTTTAAAAAATACAATAAGTCGGCTCAATACTATAATGCTTTGTTAGAACATTATCCAACTCATAAAACAATTAATGATAAAGTTCTGTTTGAAGCGGGAATTGCTGCTTATGAATCCAAAAAACATTATGACTGGTCAGAAAAACATTTCTCTGCCTTGTTAAAGCATCATCCTAAGTCAAAATTTAAGCGAGGGGCTCAGTTATGGTTAGCACTCTCACAGTTTTATCAAGGTGATAAAGATAAATTTATGCATACTGTTCACGAATTTAGAAAAAAATATCGCAACACTAAAGAGTGGAAAGTTCTAAGCCGTTATTATGAAGATTTAAATCAAAATTATAAAAAGTAGGATTCTCAAATGAAGCATCTCATCTTCTTTTTCTGTGTTGTTACACCTCTGTTGGGGTGGGCTCAAATTTTAGGTCGAGTTATTGAAGTAAAGGGGAACGCCTTTTCTTTTAAAGATCAAAAAACCAGTACATTAAAGTATGGGAGTAAGATCTATGATTTAGATGAAATTATGGTTGAGGATGAATCAATGCTTTCCATCGTCAACTCTGCAGGGCATGTTTACCATGTTAATGGTGGAAGTTTTGTGAAGTTTTATAAAGGAATCGTAGAAGTAAAAAATGGATACGTATGGATACAATCAAATACCTCAAAAAAAGCTTTTGTTAATACGACAAACTCCATCGCACAATTTGGTGAGGGACAATTTATTTATTCTTTTGACAATATATCTGGAAAAACACAACTGCTTGTTTTAGAAGGAGATGTGAAATTTTCAAATGCTTTGGAGCCAAAATTATTTACAAAAGTCCATGCTGGATATTTCTCACTTGTTGATCAAAAATACGAAAATGGTTTGCCTCGAGCCCCAACAAAAGTAGGGCTTGGCTCTTATAAAAAAATGAAAGGTGTTTTTGCTCAATTCAAAATTTTACAAGATACAAAACTAGAACAACAAATTTGGGGTGTGAAAAAAAACGTAGTCAAAACATCGCGCTCAATTGCTTCGGTTGCACCGGCCATAAAAGTTTCAAGTAAAAAAGGTCGCTTGATTGTGATTAAGACCTATGGTGTAAGCAGAGTCCCCGCATCGACAGGGCCTATGAATTATTATCTTGATTTAAAAAAGAAAGAAGCGTGGAAGTATAAGCCTATAATCAATAATGATATTGCTACTATTCATTATTTTGGCCAAAATCCTCCAAGCGTAAATAAATCAGCGCCTAAAGCAAAGACTAAAGAGCAAAGGAAACCAGCCTCAAGAGTTCCAGCTTCAATTCAAAAGTCCCAAATGATTAATGAGTTAAAAACAAGTAAGTTTGAAGCAAGTCTCAAGCAAGCTCAAAGTCAAAATCAGCGGCATAGTACTGAGGTGAATGGTCTTATTGATGATTTAAAAACTTATAAGCAGGATTTTAAGAAAAAATACTAATCCTAGTAATAACTCAAGGTGAGCATTAAAATTATATTTGTTGTTATTTTCGGATACAGGTTCAAAACTTGATATGTTGAGCATATTTCAATATATAAATTCTACATTTCACTATCTAAATCACTGAAAATATTATAAATAATCTTAATAAATTAATAAATTGAGGTCCCAATGTTTTACAGTGAAGAGCCAGGTTTAACCTATGACGACGTTCTTTTGATGCCTTTGTACTCAGAAGTTCTACCCCACGAAGCTATTTTAAAGTCACGATTTTCCAAAAATATACCTTTGTCTATTCCGATTGCCTCTAGTGCAATGGATACAGTTACAGAGGCTCAAACAGCAATTACGATGGCCCAAGAGGGTGGAATTGGCGTTATCCATAAAAACCTAACTCCCAAGCAACAAGCTAAAGAAGTAAATAAAGTTAAGCGTTTTGAGTCGGGTATGGTAACTGACCCAATTACAGTAAAGCCTGAAAATAGTCTCGCTTACGTTCGGGAGAGGATTGCTGAATTTGGATTTTCTGCTTTTCCTGTTGCTGATGAGGATGGAAAAATTGTTGGAATTCTTACTAACCGAGACATGCGCTATGAAGATGATGACTCTCGTTTAGTAAAAGATATGATGACTACACGGGAAAATCTTGTTTTGGCCGAAGAAGGACTGGATCTAGAGGATGCTAAAAAGCTTTTGCATATTCATAGGATAGAAAAGCTTCCCATCATCACTTTAGATGAAAAGATTGTAGGTTTAATTACGGTTAAAGATATTGAAAAATCCCGGGCTCATCCAAATGCCAATAAAGATGAGTTTGGACGACTACGAGTTGCCGCAGCGATTGGGGTCGGAGAGAAAGAAGTTGCAAGAGCAAAACAATTAATTGCAGCTGGAGTTGATGCCATCGTCGTTGATACGGCTCATGGACATTCAAAAGGTGTCCTTGAAATGGTTAAAGCCGTTAAAGAGATATCAAATGAAGTTGATGTCGTAGGTGGGAATGTTGCCACTAAAGATGCATGCCTAGCTTTAATTAACGCTGGAGCGGATGGAATTAAAGTTGGAATCGGTCCGGGATCAATTTGTACCACTCGAGTTGTGGCAGGAATTGGAGTGCCTCAGTTACAAGCCTTAATGGATTGTCGTGAAGTATGCCAAAAAGCAGATATTCCTTTTATCGCAGATGGTGGAATTAAATACTCTGGCGATATTGTAAAAGCTTTAGCGGTAGGAGCTGAAACAGTTATGATCGGCTCATTATTTGCTGGAACAGATGAGGCTCCTGGTGAGCGAGTTATTTATCAAGGACGTGCATATAAATTGTATCGCGGCATGGGATCCCTTGGGGCTATGGTTAAAGGATCAAAAGATCGTTATGGCCAAGCTGGTGTTACTGAAGAAGAAAAATTAGTTCCAGAGGGTATTGAAGGACAAGTTCCTTATAGAGGTTCTTTAGCTGAAAATATTTACCAATTGATAGGTGGTATTCGCTCAGGCATGGGTTATACCGGAGCACATACTTTAAAAGAATTAAGTGAAAAAGCTAAGTTTGTTAAAATTTCATCGGCCGGACTAAAAGAATCTCATCCTCACGATGTTAACATAACGAAAGAAGCTCCTAATTATAGATTAAGTTAAGGTTTAAAATGAAAAATGTTTGGATAATTGATTTTGGTTCACAATACACGCAACTCATTACACGTAAATCAAGAGAGCTTGGTTACTCTTCAGAAATAATGACGTTGGGTGATTGCTTTAAAAAACTTGGTAAGGGTGAGTTACCTGTCGCTTTTATTTTATCCGGGGGGCCTAATTCTATCTTTGAAGATACGACTGATTATTCAAAAATATTTGATTTAAATTTACCACTGCTTGGGATTTGTTATGGCATGCAACTTGTCTCAAATCATTTTGATGGTGTCGTAGAAAGAGGAATGCAAGGAGAGTATGGACACTCAAAGGTTCATGGAGTTGGAGGATATTCAATCCCAGGTGTAAAGACATCATTTAATACATGGATGAGTCACTTTGATCATGTAAAAGTTGTTCCTCCTGGCTTTACTCAAATTTTAGAAAGCGATAATGGTCTTATTGCTGGAATTGAAAACCCAGCTAAAAAAATTATGGCCCTGCAGTTTCACCCAGAGGTAGAACATACTGAGCACGGTAAAGATATCTTACTTCACTTTTTTAAAGATATCGCAATTCTTACACAAACTTGGTCCAATGAAGTTATGCTTGAGAACTGTCGAACAGAAATCTTAGAAGTAAGAGGAAGCAAAGTTCTTTGTGCTTTTTCTGGTGGTGTTGACTCATTAGTGGCCGCAACAATTGCCCATGAAGTTTTGGGGGATGATCTATATTGTTTCTTTGTTGATAACGGATTGTTAAGACCACAAGACTATCATCATATCGAAGTACTTAAAAAAGAAACTCAATTAAATATTGAAGTTATTGATGCAAAAGAGCTCTTTTTGTCAAAACTGGCCGGTGAGTCTGAACCCGAGAAAAAACGTAAAATTATAGGTGGAACTTTTATTGAAGTCTTTGAGCAAAAGGTTCATGAGTTTGAAAAAGACCATCAAATAAAATTTGAATACCTTTTACAAGGAACACTCTACCCTGATGTTATTGAATCGGTTTCACCTCATAAAAAAGGAGGTAAATCCGTTGTTATTAAATCACATCATAATGTTGGTGGACTGCCAGAGCGCATGAAGCTAAAACTTTTAGAACCCTTAAAATTTCTTTTTAAAGATGAAGTTAGAGTTTTAGGTGAAGCAGTTAATTTAAAATACGAATGGGTTCATCGTCACCCTTTTCCTGGACCAGGAATTGGGATTAGAATCCTAGGAGAAATTTTTCCTGAGTCTGTTAGAAAAGTTCAAGAGTCTGATCAAATATTATTTGAGGAGCTAAAAGAGCAAAATCTTTATCAAGCTTGTTGGCAAGCATTTACTGTTTTATTACCAGTAAAAACGGTTGGAATAAAAGGTGATACTAGGGCCTATGAAGAAGTGATGTGTATTAGAATTGTTAACTCAACTGACGGCATGACTGCGACATGGTCACATCTTCCTTTTGAGTTCCTAGCTAAAGCTTCTGCTCGAATGACAAATGAAGTCGCTGGAATTACGCGTGTCGTATACGATATTACTTCCAAGCCTCCTGGGACGATTGAGTGGGAATAGCTTAGAGCTTTATTCCTTATTTATATAAATATAAAATTTACACATAAGATACAAAAGATTGCCTCCGTATGTGTGTCACACTATTCTTCAGCGATCAAACTTGGTTAACACGTATTTACTTAAAGGAGTTCTACATGAAAAAATTACTATTTTTAATACTCACACTTGGTTCATTTTCTGGATTTTGTGATGTCTGGGATGAATTAAATGAAACAGTTGCAGGTAGTTACTCTATAGAGACAAAAGGATGGTTCTCAAAATCTTTTAAGCTTAGTCTGGTGCCAGGCCGAGATAAAAATAAGATGGGAGATATGGAGTTTGTCTCAGATGAGTATGGTGTTTGTAAAGGAGCATACAAGCTAAGTCATGATGATGAATCCTTCGGGATGGTTGCTCATGTTGTTGAATCTGTAAATGGAATTCATTGCACCAATCTTGTAGATCGTAGATATACATGGATTACAGTATGGATTATTTTTCCTGAATCAACAGCTTTGAATGCTGGAACTGGCCCTGTCGCTGGTGAAATTGCAATTCGATATGAAGGAAAAGAAGTACTATATAAAAAAGCTAATATAACACTATTGGATTAAGCTTTTATGAGCTAGCTCTTACCTCTATTATTGGGCATGTCTTTCACTTTCTTTGTTAGTATGCCCAAAATTTCAAATCGCTAGAACACCCTAAGTAGTTGAAAATATTTCCATTTTTAGTATTTTTATTAATTTCTCTAGAGCAAAGTCTGCTCTCATATATACTGATCCTAAGAAGAGTTTAACCGCTCTTAGCTGTACGTTAGTCGGAGGATATGAAGATGCTTGATAAAGAAATACTCGTGGATATGCTACGAGAGAAGTTCTCAGAAGAAGTCACAATAATTATTGAAAATTGTCAGTTTAGTGGAAAGAACTACGTAGATGTCGAGGGACTAAACTCTCGTCTTAAAAAGCTTAAAGCCTTCAGCTTTAATAATTCTCTCTCAGAAGATGATTGGTTTGAGCTTATCTATGAGTTTGCTCCGGATGTTTATGACGAGCTTTCATACAGAAGTATTGCGGCCTAAAGGTCCGAATGTAACCTCTAGGTTTTAAAGGGTAAAAAAATGCATGGGCAACGTATCCCATGCATTTTTTATTTTTTTTACATTGTGTAACCGAGATAAAAGTTTAGAACACTAAATGAATTAATATCTTCTTGATCAATCTTTCCTGTTTGTTTGATGGCCGAAACGGACTTTGTTATACCAATCCAGTCACAACCGAGTGTGAAATTATCCCACTGCCATTGATTTCCTATTTTGAACGACACTCCAACATCTTCAATATATCCATCCTTAATATTAGAAATATATCTATCATCACCGTAGTAAGAGCGAGTAAAGCTATGAACCTTTTCCTGCGAGCGGCTATAGATTTCTGGTTTGAAATAAAAAGAGTTTGAGACAAATTGCTTTGCTCCAATGCTAATTGCATGTCCTCTTCCGTCACGTAACCAAATATCTTTTTCAGCCTCATTATCGTTCCACCCCGATGAGTTACTTACCAATTTAGTATATTGAGCACTGAGAATTGTGTTTGTATTAAGGTGATATCCAAGCTCAATGGCCGATGAACTGGCACTAAAAGAAGATCCAAATAGGCTTGTGTTTAGTGTAAAACGCTTACCTTCTCTATTTACTTCAGACTCATTGATAACAAAGCGTACATAATGTCCAGGCACCTTTATAGTTTCCAACCTATTAATCTTTTCATCAGGAGTAACTTCGGTTGTTGCCGCGAGAAGTGATGGGCTAAGCATGAGTGCAACTAAGCTTGCCAATAGAGCATGTTTCTTCATTAGATTCTCCTCTTAAAATTGAATTAGTTATATTATGGGCTTAATTAAGTTTTTTGCTGGATGAGCTGTAATCTTTTCTTGGTGTATTGAAAATAGACACCCTATGAAGCATTCTCTCGGGACATCTGGAAATCTTGTATGATAAGACAAAGAATTTATGAATAAGGTTTGTTTAGGAACCATTTTAATGAGCGTAGGCTTAGGAGATTAGCATGAAAAAATTATTAATTTTCTTTTTATTAATGACATCTACTTTATTGTTTGCAGCAAGTAATAGCTGTGAGCAGAGAGCTAGAGCAGCACAAACCATGCTTGAAGTTATTGACGATACAGGTGTACGCATCCCGGGTATTGTTAAAGAGCAAGTTGATGAATCTAGAGTTACGCTTGCTGACGGTACATTTTGCGATTCAGGGTTTACAAATTTACAATTATGTTTAGCTTTTGCAGCATCTCTTCAAATGTTTCCAATGAATACTCCAAATGAAGCAGACCAATCAAGACTTAACTCATCTATATTAAGTTATGGTTTATTATTCCCTGAGGTACTACCAGACCGCTTTGGTGGTTGTAATTTAAGGTTAATAGAGCGAATTCAGCCCTAATAAAACTTAGATATTTATTTAGCTTGGTCGAAAAAATATTTTTTCGACCAAGAAATAAAAGAAACGGGTTGAAATAAAACATTTTCTTGAAGACACAGAGGATTGATATGAAAAAAATATTTATTGCATTAACACTTTTAATTACGACATCATCCTTTGCTCTTAGTTTTAAACCTATTTCAGAGTATGGAGATATTTCGTATGATATGGATAGGAATCAAGCATTAATTGCTGGAGGTGTCGTTTATCCAATGACTGAAGCTTTAGCTGATCAATGGAATAGCCTAAAAAGTCAAATTGAACCAGGAAATGCTGGAAATTGTAAAGCAAAAATAAATCAAGTGCGTAGTAAGAAGGAAGGTGGCTCAGGTTGGGCGAGCATAGTACATAATCAACTCTTCGGACTTGACTGTACTCTAAAGCGCTAGGAATATATCTTTCTTAATCAAGGCAAGTCGGTAACTTATTGTTATTGCTTTGTCGCGCATCGTTGCAGAATCGTTTAATAATTCTATTTTCAATATATTTAAGATCCAAGCGTAAGTTGACTCACTCCTCGCTAGAAATTTCATCCATAAAATGGCATAAATAACCTCACACATCTTTAGAGAGAAGCCGATGAAAAATCCATATCAGTATCCACAACTAGATTTAGCCAAAGACCATAAAGAAAGCTTTGTCCATCTTCACTTACATACTCAGTACTCTCTTTTAGATGGAGCTTTGAGATTAGATGATCTTTTTGAGCAGG
>JABJPQ010000077.1 GCA_018663815.1 Halobacteriovoraceae bacterium
ATGGAATCATGCTTGATTTTCAAAAATATCCCAATATCACTTTAGCCATTAAGACTGCGGATTGTTTACCCATCCTTTTACTGGGAGATAAGATCACTATGGTTCATGCCGGTTGGAAAGGACTTCAAAATAATATTTTAGCCCATAAAAACCTGCAGCTTGAAAATATTCATACTGCTTTTATCGGGCCATCCATTCATAGATTTGAAGTTACTGCTGATTTTAAAAAAGAGTTTCCAGCTAATCCACATTTTTATCAAGTCAAAGATCAACTCTACTTTGATTTACAAAAAGAAGCTCAATGTCAATTATCCAAATACTTCCCAGCAGCAAAAGTTTACAATTCAAATATATGCACATTAGAAAATCCTGCTTATAATAGCTACCGTAACAACAAAACTCTGATGAGAAATTGGAATATTTTTAAAATAATGAGGTCTCCATGAATGCTAAAAAATCTTTAACTCTTAACGGCTTAGTCCTACCAAATTTTATATTTGTTATTGTTTCAACTTTGATGATTCTTGTTAGTGCATACCTCACAAATCATTATTTCAATTTGCTCTTCCCAAGTGGTGTTACAACCAGCTCAGCACTTTGTAATATAAATAGCTTTTGGGGGTGTGATAAAGCGACAGAGTCACAACTAGCCACTCTCTTGGGTATGCCGACCTCCATTTTTGGAATTATTATTGGGTTAATTGGTATTATTGCTGCCTTTGCTGGAACTAAAGAAATAGAACAAACGGCTAAAACAGTATTTATGGCTAATTTTATAGGCTGTCTCGTTCTTTTTATCTACTCATTAGTTGAACTTAAAAGCTTATGCCCAATGTGTACTGTTTATTACGTTTTATCATTATTGGCCGTCATTATTTTTTGGAAACATTCACAACTTCCTTATAAAGTTGATGCTAAAAGTGGTGCCATATTTTTCACACTCACTCTCATTCCTGTTTTAGGATTTAATTACTACTTAAGTAATAAAGAAAAAGATAATAAAAATTTATCGATAAGTTACATCGCCCAATTTAAATCTTTAAAAGACTACGGAGCACCAGCATACGAGTCACCTTACAAGATTCATATGGCCACAGAAAATTTTGCAGATGCACCAATTCGTATCAGTGTCTTTTCTGATTTTCAATGTCCTTATTGTGAATCTGTTGCTAAACAAATGCCTGAGATCATCAAAGAATTTAAAGATAAGGTTAATATCCAATATTTATTCTACCCGCTTGATTCAAGCTGCAATAGCAAGATGAAAGGTTCGATGCATGTCTACGCATGCCAAGCAGCTTATTTAGCGGCTTGTGATGCCAATAAATTTGCCGAAGTTCATGACTATATTTTTGCCAATCAAGAAAAAATAAATTCCAAAAATCTAAGAATTTGGGCCAAGGAATTTGGATTAGATGAATCTTGTTTTGAAAATAAAAAAATACAAGACCTCGTTCAGCAAAGTATGAACACAGGTGAACAATTTAGCCTGCGCTCAACTCCAACCATCATTATAAATGGTAAAAAACTAGAGGGCATGGTTCCGACCATACATTTAAAATCAATTCTTCGTTCTTTAATTAAATAATGTATGAAATAATTGAGACTCACTGTCACCTAGATTACCTGAAATCTAAGCCTCTGGAGCAAGTACTTCAAGAGGCAAAACAAAATGGTATTCAAAAAATTATCACAATTGCAGTTGAGCCTGATAATTTTGACATCGTAAAAGAGCTCGCTGAGAAAAATGAGATGATCTTTTACTCCCAAGGGATTCACCCCCATGATGCAAAACTTGTCACTGATGAAGCTCTAAATAAAATTAAAACAAGAACAGCTGAAACAAAGATGCTTGCGGTCGGTGAAATTGGACTCGATTATTATTACGACCACTCTCCCAGAGAAAAACAGATCGACGTTTTTGAATTGCAATTACAGATTGCTATAAATGCTAACAAACCCGTCATTATTCACTCAAGAGATGCTGATGAGGACATGATTAATATTCTTAAAAAGTACGCCCCAAAGCTCAACCAAAAAGGTGTTATTCACAGTTTCACTTCTGGTGAATTATTGGCCAAAGAAGCACTTAAACTAGGGTTTTACATAGGATTTAACGGAATTATTACCTTTAAAAATGCTAAAAATGTAAGAGATATCGTTGAAATTTGCCCACTGAATAGAATATTACTTGAAACTGATGCCCCTTTTCTCACACCTGTTCCTCACCGCGGAAAAGAAAATGCTCCGGCGAATCTTCCTTATATACTTGAAAAGATTGCGGAAATAAAAAATATCCCTTCAGATGAAGTGGCTAAGCAGTGTTTCAAGAATTCACAGGATCTATTTAATTTTCCACTTGTTTAAATCAAATATGAACTAGCTCAAAGTACATTTTACAATTTTCAACTCGCTAAGAGTGTAATTATTCCCCACCCACTTGTGCTGCGCATCAACCCGTAGAATAATTGCCCTATTAATAAATTAATTATTTGGAATTAAGAACACCATAATAATGTAAACTTTTAGGAGATTTTTATGAAAAAATTAGCAATCTTTACTTTAGCAGTCGCAAGCATTTCAACATTTGCATCTTCAGTGATGCAGGACAAAAATGGGTTTGATGTTAATATGGCCGTTACCGGTGAGTATGATATTACCTCTATGGAGTTCAATATACCTATGAAGGTTATAAACGATGTTGTTATTTTAGGTACAATCGGCATGGGAAGTGCCTCGACTGAGACAGGTGTGTATGTGACTCAATATTTTGATGATGGATCAGTTAGAAGTACTTCAATTGAGGATGGTTCCGCTGATTACTTGAAGCTCGGATTAGAGTTAAGAAAGGAGTTGTTCCAAGGTAGTTGTCTAGAAGGGGCTTTAATGGCTCAATACAATGAAAAAATAGGTGGATCAACAGAGTGGGGGAACTGGTCTCAAGAAAATGATGGCGAGGACTTTGATCCCATAGGAGGATTTAACGTTGGTGCAGGTATAAACTGTACTGTTGGTAACTCAGATAAACCAGTTACTGTTGGAGTTTCATACCTAGTTAACGAAAGCGGTGAAGGTAATACATTCGCAAAGTTTAGAGTAAACTGGTAAAAATAATTTTTATCTAAGTATTTAATATTTCCAAAGTGGTGCACTTTTTTACTGTATTCCACTTTGGATTATATGCTTCTATTTAACAAATCCCTCATTAACAGCTCTGGCCATCCAGTAAACCATCGACATCGACATACCTGTCATTTCAACCTTTGGAGTACCTTCGCCAGCTGGATTAAGTGAGTATGGATTTCTTTGCCATTGAAATGAACCTGTATTGTACCGAATAGATAAATCAATTGGTCCAGCAGGTCGTTTACTGATTTTCCCATCATAAGATTTATAATCAACCAGTGGTATCCCTGAGTAATCAATATTTTTAGGAATAGCTTCGCGATGATTTTTTTGAAAAAGTTTTGTAAAAATTTCTCTCATGGCCATTGGGCTTGATTCTTTAGCACGCTCGATACTAGTTGGATCTAAGTGTCTTCTTAAAAGTCTAAAGTAAACATTTCCATGGTGGCCAATATATTGCTCCAATAAGTTGTAAGCCTTAAGCATACCAGCTTTGCGTTTTTCATTTCTTTCTAAGCGTAAATAATTATAAAAGTTCATATTTTCTAAATTAAATTTAAAGTATGATTTAATCGGATCCAGCACAGCAAAATAAATACTTAACCAAGCAGTATCAGAAAGATCAGATGCAAGTTCCAGCTCTTTAGCAATAATTTCATCCTGTGGATCCATATGATGGGCTATTGTCAAAATTGGAAATTTCACCACTGGTCCTGACCACAATGTTGGTCCGGTACCTGGAACAGTTGGATTATGTACTCCTCCTCGGTCCTCAGTTACACTCCAATTGTTTTTAATAATATAATGAGTCATCATTGAAACAAGTTTAGCCGCTCTATTTTTTAAATTTTGATGCTCATCTCCTAGGCTGTCATACATAATACTTAACCCAAAATAAACTCCTGCGTACTGGTCCCTAGAGATACCATTCCTATCCCCATGGTGACTTATCCATTCAACGCCATCAATAAGAACTCGACTATAATTTCGGCGATGTTTAATAATACTTTTACCAAAGATTGAGTCCGAAGGAGCAGCTGCTCGTGATAGCAAACCTGAGTTACCATTAACCTTAAGTAACATTTCTATACCTGAAAGGGCATGCTCCATACTCGCAATACTGTCTTGCGATTTTGTAACCATGTAACGAAATGACTGAGAAGCCAAATAATTACCCGTCCAAATAGCGGAGTCATTATAACCATTATAACCCAAAATTTCCCCTGGCTTATAGTCTTGAGGTGCTATATGAAAATCTTGAATCCAGCTGTCATCGTGTGGGTTTTTATATTCTGCTTTGGCTAAAATACCATGAGGAGAAAATTTTTCAAACATTCCTCGATCAATTTTAGCAATCATTGAATCAATAGTTTCTTGTGAAACTAGCTTATCCTCTGGAACCTTTATTGAAATGTCAGCTGTTAATTTTGGCTGCTCTAAAAACTCGGCCATATTCTCAAATGAACTCTTCACCTTAGCGATTAGTTCAGGAATTGAAGCAGTTATTTTTTTATTAAGCTTCTTTTTAATTTTTTTATTTAATTTTTTAAAGAACCACTTAAATTTATTATATTTAAGCTTGGTACTTACCTTATAGGTTATCTCAGGATCGATAATTCCTAATGTTTTAAATTTCCCTGCATCTGATAAAGAGTAATTAAATCCTCCTTGAATACGAATGTTTTTAATCTTCACATCAAGATCAGGTGCGGCACTAGGATAGACAAGCCATGAGTTATTAACAAAGGTTCTAATTTTAACCTTAACATGTATTCCCCATTCGTTCGTTCCACCAGGGATAAGCAATTGAAACCTATCATCAGTAAGCTCTTTGATTGAAAATGGAGCATTTGGTAATTCAACATTTACCACTTTAATTTCTCGTAAAAAAACTTCATCGCGACATCTTTTTCTGCCTGACTTTGAAGTTGTTTTACACCTCATTTGTCGGTACTTTTCTTGATCTTCTTTTAATTGTTGATTTAACTTTAGTAAAAGATCCTCTTTAATCTTCACCGTAAGTTGTTTGCTAAATAAGCTCCAGTACTGTTGGTACTCCTCATTGACTAAAATTCCACCCGGATTAATAGTGGCTAAAGAAGTTTGAGTCATAAATAAGATTGATAGTATAATTAATGATTTCATTTTAGTCCCCACGCTAATGATTTAACGTGAGTAGTCTTAATCCAGTGCAATATCAACCATTACTTAGACAATTGTAATAGTTTCATAAATTTACCGTGAATTTCAAAGCAACATCCGCTTCGAACGAAAGTGCACCCTTTATAGCTTTTTTTGCACCTTTCATTGCAGCAAGTACTCTATATTACAGGATTGCCAATTGGCTGAAATATTGCACACGAGTCTGTACTTTTACAAAACAGCTAACTTAACAGGGGACAAAATGAGACAATTTATTTTTATCACGATCACTATTCTAATGAGTTCTAATTCATTTGCAAAAAATGCATTTAATACTATTGAAGCTATTTTTAATAAATCCCAAAATCTCTCCCTCGATCATTGGGATGGTTTAAGACTTGAGTGCGATCGAATTGATGTTAATCATATTCGTAAAAATGTAGGCTCAATTGAGTTTAGTTCGATTCTCAGCTCGATTCATCTTATCAGTTTTCATTTATACTCTGATGATTCCCTTTATATATCTGAGTATGATTTAGAGCTTATACCGAGTGCTCAGGGCTTAGTATCCCTTAAATCAAGCACTTTTGATAGTTCAGAGTATGCAGATCAAGACACAACCACCTATAAATATTACGAACTTACTTTTAAAATGTATGCAGACAAAATTATTATTCAGTCTGCATTGACCAGAGTTGAAAGGTCGATTTGTGAGATGGAAGAATACAGAAGCTGTGAAAATACAAACGAAGATATTAAACCTAAACAGATCAAATCTTATTATGTATGCGAAAAATAAAGCCTAATTAAACCTTAAAGTTTTTTAGCGCATCGGCCATAGCCCCCTTAGCAGGGGCCTCGGTTTTTTTAGGAACTGTTTTTTTTATATTCACATCCTGCTCTAAGTACTCTGCATGAAAAGGAAGCTCATCCTTATAAACAATTCGATCTAAATGTTTCACGTAACCTGACCAGTGACCAACATTATTATCGGTACGTTTGATCGCTTTGAGGGTGTGCATTTTAGAATCCATTAAATCTATTAAATGCACCAACATTGCCTCTGATGTTTGCGGTATTTTTGGAGAACCATACGCATACTCTCCATGATGGGATAAAAGAATATGCTTTAAATGAGTTTTTGTTTGATAAGGAAAGCCTTTTATTCGATAGGCAAAACGATCTAAGATCTCTAGCGCTTTCACTAAATGCCCAACAAGTTTTCCCTCTTCAGTATATTCAACATTTAAATCATCTGTTAATTCATAAATTTTGCATAGGTCATGTAAAACTGCACCTGCAACAACATAATTAACGTTTACATTATACATTGGAGAAAGCTTAACCGCTAAATTTGAACAACCAAGCATATGCTCTAACAAGCCTCCTTGATAGGCATGATGAATCGTTTTCCCGGCTTGCCATTTTTTTACGCGCCTTTGAATTTCTGTATCTGCTAAAATCTCTTTTAATAAATCGCGAATATAAACATCAGTTAATCCTGTTACAATCGTAACGAGCTCGTCAAACATATCGTCCACCGGACGCTGTGCTTTAAGCACAAAATCATCCATATTTACCTCAGCCTTGGAAATTCCTTCGATTGATTTTAAGATAAACTGTTTTCTTCCTTGATAAATATTTGTTTTCCCCTTCACTGTAACAAAGTTTCCTTTTTCAATTCTTTGGGCAATTTCTTCAGCGCCGCTCCAGCTCCTACTCTCAAGATCCCCCGTATTATCGGATAAGATAATATTTAAATATTTTTTTCCATCTCGACCTTGGGCCACAGCAATATATTTGACGTGAAAAACAGACTCAACGTTTTCCTTTGGAATTAAATCTTTGATCGCTATTCTTTGCATAAGTTTTCCTTTTTAATTTGAACACATTATAACTGGCTATGCATATTATACAAATAATCTAGTTAAATATATTCAAAGTCATTAATATGTGGCAAAATTAGCAAAATTTTTTTAAAAGGCGGTAACAATGAGCACAATGAAACTTGGAATAAATGGTCTTGGCCGAATTGGTCGAACAATAATTAGAGAATTTGAAATAAGAAAAGCACAAGGCTTATATGAAAACCTTGAAATAACGGCCGTAAATAATCCAGGTGCTGCAAAAGATTTTCTTCACTTAATGAAGTATGATTCTCTTCACGGAAAATTCCCAGGTGAAGTTAGCTATAATGGCGAAAAACTCATTTGTGGTGAAAGTAAATTAACCTTTTTTAATCAAAAAGATCCTGCTGAAATCGACTGGTCTAGTGCTGGTGTTGATATTGTTATTGATGCAACTGGTATTTTTAAAGACAAAGCTGGGCTTGGAAAACACCTGCGTGGGAATGTTAAAAAAGTTATTATGTGCGCACCGGGAAAAGATCTTGATG
>JABJPQ010000406.1 GCA_018663815.1 Halobacteriovoraceae bacterium
ATCCTGAATGTAACTATGAAGTTTTTAAAGCTGCTCATATGGCCGGTTCCACTTCTTATATTATTAATCAGATTAAAAACTCTCCCAAAGGTTCTAAATGGGCCGTTGGGACTGAAATTAATTTAGTAAATCGACTGGCACAACAATATCCTGACTTAGATATTATCTCGCTTTCTCCTTATCAATGTTTATGTACCACAATGTATCGAGTACGCCCGAGGTGGTTATTGGAAAGCTTACGTTCGATCAAACGAAATGAACCACTTAATGTGATTAAAGTGGAAGCAAGTATTAAAGAAAATGCTTTAAAAGCCCTTGCTACAATGTTAAATATTTCTTAAAGAAAATGATTAAATAAAAGAAGGAACTTAAATGATCTACGCTGACTTTAATGGCTCTGCACCTCTTTGCAATGATGTAAGTAAATACCTTGTTAAAAGATTACAAGATGGACCTTACGCTAATCCAAATTCTATTCACTCACTTGGTAAAAAGATAATGTTTGGGATGGAGAAATGTCGTAGAAGTCTGGCCAAAACACTTGGCTGTGAAACAAATCAAATTATTTTTAATTCAGGGTCGAGCGAAGGTATCACTCAAATTTTTAATTCCTTATTACAAGAAAACCCAAGTAAAGAAAAAAATATTATCATAACTTCAGGGATTGAGCACTCCGCCGTCGTTCAGTGTTGTGAAAAATATCAAGCAACGGGTTATAACATTTTAACCATTAAAACTCGTGAAAACGGTGTCGTGGATCTTGGACATTTAGAAGAGTTATTAAGAGAGAATGGAAAAAGAACAGCGCTTTTAACCGTAATGGCCGCTAACAATGAAAATGGAATCATTCAACCTTTTCAAGAGATTGGAAAGCTAGCTCAAAAAAATAATATTCCTTATTTTTCCGACACAACTCAATATATTGGAAAAACCCAATTCAACTTTTCAGAGTCTAATTTAGACTATGCAGTCTTAAGCTCACATAAAATAGGAGCGCTCATTGGCAGTGGACTTATTATTGCCAAAGACCCAAGCAAACTCGTACCTCTTGTATTAGGTGGTGGACAAGAAAAGGGATTAAGAGGCGGTACCCAAAACTATATTGGAATTGAAACTGTGGCCGTTGCCATGGATTCATTCGAACAAAATAAAGACAAACTTAAGCAAGTTAATGATTTAAGAGTCAAGTTTGAAAAAAATATTCGAGCAAAATTTCCCGAACTTGTTATTATTGGAGATGATTCTCCTCGTCTAGCCTCCACAACGATGATTTCCTATCCAGGAATTCATGGTCAAGCCGTTCAAATAGAGCTCGAATCACAAGACGTATTTGTTACGACTTCATCCGCATGTTCCGATAACAAACCAGAAACATCAAGAGTTCTAAAAGCAATGGGCATCGGTGATGAGGTTGGAAGAGGCGTTATTCGGATCAGTTTATGCCTAGGGACAACTCCTGCCATATATGAAAAAATTGAAGTTGCTCTAGAGAACGCCTATAATAAGCTAATTAAGATAAAAAGCTTTTAGAAAAAGTTTGAAAGCCTAAATTACATGGATGTAAGGAGCTTAATTGAAATTAATAAAAATTAGTTTTATATTCTCATTATTCTTAGCCCCCTTTCATTCTTGTACATCGATTCAAAGAATGTCTGATAATCAAAAAGATCAAGGGCATTTTAGGCTCTACACATACCCTCAAAAGCAAATGATTAATAATTATGACAAGAAAAGATTTAAGCGCATCACTCTTGTCGCAACTAATAATTTCAACGGAAATATCACTCCTGTTCACCATCCAATACCAAATCGTTTTGGTGAAAAACGTGTTTTAAAAATAGGTGGTATTTCAGCGACTCGTGCCTACCTTGATGTATTTAATGAGATCTATGGTGATGACTTTGCTTATATTGATGCAGGATCCTTTTTACATGAGACAAATAACCATGCCTATACTTTATTTCTTTATAAATATCTTAATATTACCGCTTCTGGTTTTGGTTTAAATGAATTTTTAATCAATAATAAAAGACAACGAAACCATCCCAAATATTTACAGTCATTGACCAAAAAAATAAAATTTCCCTTACTTGCAAGTAATCTTTTTGATTTAAAAACAACAGAACAAGTAAGGTGGAAAAATGTTCAAAATTCAGTCATAAAAGAAACCAGTGGTGTTAAGATTGGATACTTAAGTGTCCTTACGCAAGAGCTATCTAACGATATTCCTGATCAAAATATCAATGGTATTTACATTCAAAATCCGGCTAAAAATATTATTGTTAGAGCAAGAGAGTTAAGACGAAAGGGTGCCCAAATAATAGTCTTAATGCTTAATGAGGGCGTTGATTGTACCCACCAACTGGCAAACGAGGAAAATATTGAAATAGAAAAAGTGAATTTCTTTCCCCACGATTCAAAGCACTGTGATATGAAAGGAACTGAATTTGATAAAATTCTTAAACAATTACCAGCAAAAACAGTTGATGTTATCTTCACAACAGGTGAGAAAACTAAAGTTACAAACTTTATAAATAAATATCCTGTCGTGCAAAACATGGGACAAGGTAAGTATCTCTCATGGGTTGATCTATACTTTGACTTAAAACATCTCTCAGTTAACCATACTCTCACAAAAATTCACCAACCCATTCAACTATGCCATAATTTTTTAAAGTACTCGCAAGACTGTTATGCTAGAGAGTTAACAGATGATGAGGAGTTAGTTCCGGCTACACTATTTGGAAAAAAGATCAGTATAAAACCACTTCCCAAGTTTTAAATAAATATTAGCGGCATATAAGCTCACCATTTTCGCAAAAAACCTTAAGTGGCTTTTTACAAAACCCGATGGGACTACCTGGAATACAATAATTTCCTTTATAACCACTGGCCTTATGACCACGAATACACGCTGGTAATCCTTTTGTTCCACACGTAGCACTTAAGCAATAACGCCTATACCGAGACGGACAAGTACTTGCGACACTTTCAAGAATTTTCCCCGGACATAAATGACAAAGGTCTTTTTGAACAATCTTGCATTTATCATCCACGTCAAAACAAATATCTCGTTCTTTTAATTTATATCCATCCTTTTTATCTACGAATGAAATAGATATTCCGGGTTGAGTAAAATGAGTGCCCGAGTGCCCATAAAGCTTATCTTTTTGATTAAGAACAACATTAAAAAGATCATACTCAAATTTTTTTGTATCTATTGATAGCAGTAATTTTCTCTTTTTTAATTCATATGAAAAATTATATACGGGCGAAACAGTTAGCTTTGTTTTTAGCATTAATACTGACTCACAAGGAACATGATAATTGACTGATATAACTTTGAGTAATCCTTCAACATTAAGCTTGCTAGGAATTTTATAGATCAAACAATCCTTATGTAAATTAAATGATCTATCTTGATAAATAATTTCTAAAATTTGTTGGTAGGTTCCAGCAGGCTCAGTGATGTTTTGAGTTGAGGGGATATTTTTATTCGTTAATATTTGGGCTGAACTGGCCCAACGTTTTTGAGTAATATCAAAAAAACTTGCATAAGCAGAGAGTGGTAAAACCAACAAAATCAACAAAATCACTTTATGCTTAAACATCTA
>JABJPQ010000627.1 GCA_018663815.1 Halobacteriovoraceae bacterium
CGAGTCATAGCTACATAAAAAAGCCTTCTCTCTTCTTCAATGGCATCCTCACCTTGCTCCATACTTTGAAAGGAAGGAAACAAAGACTCTTCAACACCGACAACAAAAACATAGAAATATTCTAATCCTTTCGCTCCATGAATGGTCATCATAGAAACTTCTGAAATAGATTCCCCTTCACTTACTGAGGTATCTAAAGTTATTGTTTCCAAAAATCCAATCAAGGTTGCCTTTTCAGCATCATCCTGGAATTGTTTGATGGCCGTAAATAGTTCTTCTAAGTTATCAATACGCCCTTGAGCTTCGTAAGTTTTTTCCGCCTTAAGTGACTCTAGGTATCCTGATTCATTTAATAGTTTTTCATAAATAACAGTAGGATCTTCACTCTCTTTTCAGATAAAATCTTTGCTTCATGAATGAGAGTAACAAAGGACATTAATCCACTTCTAACTTTTGCACTGAGTTTTAAATGTTTATATTCATCATAATCATCGGTTACTAAATTAAGCACCTCCCAAAGCGAGAGTTTTAGTTTAATGGCTTCATCTTCAATTTTACGAAGTGTTCTTGCGCCAATACCTCTTACTGGGGTATTGATTACACGACTAAGTGCTAATGAGTCTTTATCATTCACGACACATCTTATATAAGCAAGCAAGTCTTTAACTTCTTTTCGCTCATAAAATTTCATCCCGGCCACGACTTTATAAGGAATATTTAAACGCCTTAAAGAGTCTTCCACTAAACGTGACTGCCCGTTTGTTCTATAAAAAATGGCAATTTCTTTCGGATCTATTCCTTGTGCAATTAACTTTTGAGTCTCTTGTGCTACAAATTCTGACTCATCTCTATCGTCTTTACATTCAATAATATGAATAGAGTCTCCGTGGCCATTATCAGTCCACATTTGCTTGCCTTTACGATTAATGTTTTTTGAAATTACACAAGAAGCAGCTTCAATTATATTTTTACTAGAACGGTAGTTTTGTTCTAGCTTTATAAGCTTTGCATCAGGAAATATTTTTTCAAATTCCAAAATATTTCGTATATCAGCTCCTCGCCACGAATAAATGGATTGATCCTCATCTCCAACAACACAAATATTTTTTCGATCATAAGACAATAGCTTCACTAGTCGAAATTGGGCTCGATTTGTATCTTGAAACTCATCGACAAGTAAGTAATGAAATCTTTTTTGGTATCTTTCTAAAACTTCTGGAAAATTTTCAAAGAGATTTAAAACCCCGGTGATAAGCCCTCCAAAATCAACAGCATTAGACTTATGCAGTTCTGCTTCGTATTCTTGAAAAAATTTAAAAAAGATATCATCTTGTTCAATCTCTTCGAGTGTCTCTGAGTCCTGGCAATTTGAATAATATCCCGCATTTTTTATACCATCAATGTAAGCTAAAACTTCATTGGGATGAATCTCTTTGAGGCTGACACCTCTTTTTCCCAAGACTGCTTTGACAATACTTTTAGATTCAGACGTATCATAAATAGTAAAGTTTCGACTTAACCCTAAATACTGAGCTTCACTTCTTAAAATTCTCGCACAAAAAGAATGAAAGGTTGTTATTTGAATGGCACCAAAGTCTATTGCGTTATCAGCAGCAACTCTTTCGCGCATCTCTTTAGCCGCTTTATTAGAAAAGGTTACGGCTAATATGCGAAAGGGGCTAACTTTTTTATCATCCAATAGGTATTGAATTCTAGAAACAAGTGTTCTCGTCTTTCCAGAACCCGCACCGGCCAAAATCATAACCGGTCCCTCCGTATGAACAACGGCTGATTTTTGGTCTGTATTTAAGTGATTTAAATCCATAGGCTACTCGACTGTTACAGATTTGGCTAAATTTCTAGGTTTATCAATATCTGTCCCTTTAAACTTAGCTATATGATAACTCAATAATTGCAAGACAACATTAGTCACAATTGGTTTTAGGTCTTCAACTCCACAAAAATCAATTCCAAAAAAAAGATCTGCGACATCTTCGGCGGAACTTAATTCATTATCAGCCACAATGACCATCACACCCTTTCTGGCTTTTACTTCTTGAGCATTTGAAAGTGTCTTTTCAAATAGATCTTTAGTCACAATAGCAATATTAACCATGTTTTCGTCAAAAAGAGCAATTGGTCCATGTTTTAACTCTCCTGCGGCATATCCCTCAGCATGGACATAAGCAATTTCTTTGAGCTTTAACGCTCCTTCTAAGGCTATTGGAAATTGTTCTCTTCTACCTGTAAAAATAAATCCTTTATGGTTATAAATATCTCGTGCAATTTCTTTAATTTCTTCTTCGCGGGATAAAACCTTTGCGATTGCTTCACTTAAGTTATGAAACTCTGCTTGAGTTTCTTTGGTTAATACTTCACCTTTGAACGACTTTGAGAGAAGATATCCAACTAGACTCATTAGTGTGAAAGCTTTCGTGCTTGCGACACCAATTTCAGCCCCAGCATGTAAAAGTAGATTCTCATCACAATCTCTAAAAAGGGTTGAACCTTCAACATTTACAATCGAATAGGTTTTCATTTTGTTTTCAATACATAAGGATTGGCAAGCAAGCGTATCGGCTGTTTCGCCAGACTGGCTGATAAACAAAGCTACCTCATCTGCAGCAACTCTTGGGTTGCGATATCGAAACTCACTTGCAAAATCTGATTGCACCCGAATTCTATTTTCTAATTCTAAAAAGTTCTTAACCACAAGCCCGGCATGTAAAGCTGTTCCACAACCTATAATATGAACAAAAGATGGTTTATCCTTGGTCATTTTTTGTAACGTCGCGTACGCTTTACCTGAGCTGTAGATTGCATAAAGCTTACTTACAAGCTCTGGTTGCTCATGAATCTCTTTGAGCATGAAATGTTCGTACTTGCCCTTGCTAACAACATTAAGATCCATCTGGCTTTCTTGTATTTTAAAAGCTTTACTTGGATTTTCCTCAAGATCATAGAATTCATAGAGACTATCGGTATTACGATGATCCCCCACACAAAGAACATTATCTTCGGGAAAATAAATTTTCGTTGTAAAACCAACCAAGGCATATGGATCCGAAGAAACATAAACTTCTTCAGTTTTTTCATTAATACCACATACAAGAGGTGCTGATTTTTTTATTGAAAATATTTTATGCGTCTCTTTATGAATAATGACAAATGCAGAATTACCCTTCATTAGTTGAAACGTTTCAATAATTGCTTTTTCGATATTATGACAGTGTTTATATACATCAGTTAATTTTGCTAAAAATGTTTCTGAGTCTGTCTGGCTGTGGAAGTGGTAGCCTTTTTGCACCAATTCAGCTCTTAGTTCGTGGGCATTTTCAATAATTCCATTATGAACAATTGAAAATATTTCGTTGCCATGGGGGTGAGCATTCATTTCATTCACTTCCCCATGTGTGGCCCATCTTGTATGACCTATGGCCAAAGTTGCAGCCAATTTTGATTCCACTTTTAAGGCTTGCTTCAAATTTTCAAGCTTTCCTTCTTTTTTATAAATGACTAATTTATTATTTTTTTGGATACTAATTCCAGCTGAATCGTATCCCCTATATTCAAGCCTTGCTAATCCCTCAAGGACCGGTTCAATAGCATTTGAATTCCCACAGTAACCTACTATTCCACACATATAAAAACCCTCAATTTAAAGACTATACGTTTGTGGATACCTTAGCATTTTAACTTAAATCACGCTAGCAGAGGATTTGCTACGCGCTATTTTTTCTTAATAAAGCGGGAAGCCATATTTTCTTTATTAACTTGACGCTGCCTTGCGATAGCAAAGGCATGGTCGGGAACATCTTTGTTAATTGTTGAGCCAGAGCCGACATAAGCCTCGTCTCCTATTGTTACCGGTGCAATCATTTGGCAATCACTTCCGATAAAAGAGTTTTTACCAATAATTGTTTTGTGTTTATTGGCTCCATCATAGTTACAAGTTATAAACCCGCAGCCAATATTCGTATTCTCTCCAACTTGTGCATCTCCCACGTAACTTAAATGCGAAACTTTAGATCCTTCGTGCAGCACGGCTTTTTTAATTTCAACAAAATTACCTACTTTACAGTTTTTTTCAATAATAGTGCCCTCTCGAAGTCTGGCCATAGGGCCAATAACTGCATCATCTGAAATTTTTGCTCCTTCCAAATATGAGTACGCTCTCACCTTTACACCAGCACCAACTTCAGAGTTGTTAATAATGACCCCTTCCTCTAAAATTGCACCTGAAGCAATTGTTGTTTTTCCCTTGAGACTAACATTAGGGTAAATGACAACTTTTGGCTTGATATCAACTTGAGTTTCTATGTATTGGGATTTTGCATTTTTAATAATAACCCCTGAGAGCATTAGGCTTTCCATTTTTCTTTGGAGTAAAACTGATTCTGCTTCTTCAAGCTGGACTAGATTATTGACCCCTAAAAATAATTTCTCCTCTGAAAAAGAAACCGTTTTTACATTAAACCCTTCTTTAAACAAATCTGTAAGATAAAGTTCATTAGAATTATTCTTATTACTTATTTGATTTATATAGTTTTTTATATGTGATGTTTTAAAAAAATACAGAGCAGAGTTTACCGCTGTGATTTCCTTTTGTTGGTCTGTTGCATCTTTTTCTTCAACAATATTAAATCCAATACTTTTTTGCTCAATTCGACCATATCCTGTTGGGTTCCCTGTAATAAAGCAGGCACAAACTGCATCAAAATTAGAGTCTTTAATTTCATCAAATAGTTTTAGATAAACATCACTTGTAATTAAGGGCGTGTCTGCACAAACAACGAGTGTATACTCATTTCCCCATGCTTTAGGATTACTTTCAAAAAAAGTTTGTAACGCGTGACCAGTTCCAAGTTGCTCCTTTTGATGTGCAAAACTTAAGCTCAGATTTTTATAATTTTCTGTAATATGTCTCAAAACTTTTTCTTTTTCATGCCCTACAACAAAATTATACTCAATCGTTTCAGAAATCTTTTCTGAAAATCCTTCTATCCCCTGTATAACAAAGTCCACCAACGTTTGTCCCATTGCTGGGCATAATGGCTTGGCCTTATCAATATTTAACCTGGTACCCTTTCCGGCCGCTAAAATTACTGTATTAATGATATCAGACATATACTTACCTTTTACTCTCAAGCTCTCAATAAGCCATATATAGCTTTTATTAGGTGATATTATAACAAAACTTATTTCAAAAAGCTCTTTTTTTAAAAAACTCTTAAAGATTGCAAAGTTAATCCCGAAAAGATTTAGGCAAAAGGAATTGTGAAACGTTCAAAAAATAAGTTGGAGGAACATGTTATGGTTACAAATTACGAGGGTGAGAATATTGAATTTAAAGAAGTACTCCCTCTGTTACCGATTAGAGATATTGTCGTCTACCCCTTTATGATCCTGCCACTATACGTTGGAAGAGAATCGTCTATTCAAGCCGTAGAGGAAGCTATCAATAATACCGATAGACTAATACTCCTTGCGAGCCAAAAAGATATTCAGGCAGAAGCACCTAGCCCTAATGAAATTTATTCTCTAGGAACGGTCGCTATGATTATGCGTAAGAGAAACTTACCTGATGGCAGACTTAAGATTTTAATTCAAGGTTTAACTAAAGCTCGGATAATTAAATATCAAGAATCAAAAAGTTTTTTTCAAGTCGAAGTTGAAAAAGTAGAAACGGTTGACGTCTCTGAGAAACAAGAGGTTATTGAGGCTCTACTACGAACAGTTCGAACGAACTTAGAAAATGTTATCAGTAAAAATAAAGTTCTCTCTCCTGATATTCTTATGATCTTGGAAGATATACATAATCCAAGTCGTTTTGCAGATCTTGTCTCAAG
>JABJPQ010000281.1 GCA_018663815.1 Halobacteriovoraceae bacterium
AGTTGCTGCTGTAACTGCCGATTTTTTTTGGACATCTACAGTGCTATCAGTACAACCGATTAGTAGTATGCCCATAAATAAAATACTTAAGATTCTATTTTTCATAAACCTCAGCTTTGAAGAAATATTCCTTATATAGCACTATAACGTTTCGTGCGTTCTTAACAAAAACTTAAGGACTTAGAGGGGCTTTTTGAGGGATTAAAACTGAAAATGTCTTATTAAAGTGGCAATAACTCTAATTGTCCCTCACTTTTACCACAGACAAACTTAACTCCTAAACCAAGTAGTCGAATTGGTTTCTCAGTTTCTTTATGTCGCTTCTCAAACAGGTTTAAAAAGTTATGAATACCTATGTCCAACTGTGCTTCAACAGTAATTTGTGTAAAGTCACAGTATTTTATTTTGACACAAATATTTTTAATATTTCGATCATCATGTTTTTTTAGTCTGGATAAAAACTCATCATGCAAAAGATGCAAGGAATTTTTTAATTCCTGCATACAAGACATATCAACCGCAAATGTTGTTTCAACAGACAAAGATTTTCTCTCACCATTTAATTTAACTTCTCTCTCATCCTCTCCTCGACAATAATGAAAAAGATCTGCTCCAAAATCACCAAAACAATTAATCAGATCTAACTTCGTTTTTTTTTGTAAATCACCAAATGTATAAAACCCTAACGAGTTCATATGCTTTAAGGTTACCTTACCGACTCCCCATATTTTTTTAATTGAAAAATGAGCAATATTTTGTTGTATGTTTTGCGAGCGTAATATGGCAATACCATCAGGCTTGTGCAGATCACTTCCAATTTTTGCTAGTAACTTATTATAAGAGACCCCCACAGATGCCGTGAGTTTTGTTTTTACAAAAATTTCTTTTTTAATCTGCTTGGCAATTTCAATCGCATTATTATCAAAAAGTGTGCAATCGGTTACATCAAGATATGCCTCATCTAACGAGAGTTTTTGAATTTTTTGACTATATTTATAATAGATATCAAATATTTCATCACTGACAGCTTTATACTTATCAAAATGAGGAGCGATGAGAATCAAAGCAGGACATAATTTTAATGCTTGTGCTGTTGGAGTCGCCGCTCTAACTCCATACTTGCGGGCAAGATAATTACTCGTGCAAAGAACACCTCTTCCCCCTCTCATTCCCCCTACCCCAACGGGCTTCCCCTTGAGCTCAGGATTATCTCTTTCTTCTACTTGAGCATAAAAGTAGTCCATATCAATATGTAGAATTTTTCTTTTATGCATAAATTTTTCCTTGACCTACGTAAAGTTTACGGATACTCTTTAACTATACAACGGAAAAGATACGGAATCAACAAGGAATGAATTACCAATGAGCCTCACTAAAAAGCAAAAGCAAGTTTACGATTTTATCTGTGATTACCTGGGTAGTAATGGATATTCACCTACTCAAATGGAAATCAAAGAACACTTTGGCTTTAAATCCTTAGGCTCAGTTCAAGATTATATTCGGTACCTAAAGAGTTCTGGATTTTTACAAAATGATCCAAATACTGTCAGAGGCCTTAAGCCGGTTGAGAGTGATGACTTAGATCGCTCAATTATTGCAATCCCACTACACGGTCAAGTTGCAGCTGGAAATCCGATTGAAGCAATTGAAGGTATCGAAACAGTAGAAGTCCCTAGTTCCATGGTTGGTGCAGGATCTCATTTTGCTCTTACTGTGAACGGAGAATCTATGATCGAAGACGGAATTCTGGATGGAGACCTCATTATTATCAAAGAAAAAAATCATGCTAACAATGGTGAAACCATCGTCGCAACACTTAATAATGAAGCGACGGTAAAGCGCTATTACAAAAAAAAGAATACCATAGAGTTGCACCCTGCAAACAGCTCTATGTCACCAATCATTATCCAAGATGGTGACTTTCATATAAAAGGAATTTTAGTCGGCCTGTATAGATCGTACTAAACCTTTTAATTTAAATATACCAGTTTACACACAACCGTCAGGAGGACAGTATGGATTCTTATTATTTTTTTGAAGAAAAGCTTATCACAAAAATGCACTCAACATTTATCCAAAGGTATGGGTTAGACAATTCCACTGCAGCGCAACTAGCATGGGATATTTTAGAAATCTTAAAGGTTTCTGATACAAATCTAAACGACTTTGAAACATTATACCTACAATAGGAGCTTTGCATGTTTTTTGATTTCTTTGTAGTAACTATTATTCTTTATACCATTCAATTTCTACTCCCAGAAAACTAAAGTTAAGTAAAGAGAGGGCTCCATCCCCCTCTCTTTACCTTGCCTTATTGACAGTCTTTTTTCACTAGCATTAAATTAGCAAATGAATATATCTAAGTTTCAATTTTTTGAGGTAGCAAAGTGAATTTTAACTCACCTGAATTTATCGAGCTGCTCAAACAAAAAGATCATATGGCCATGACTCATCTTGTTAATGAATATCATGAGGCTCTATATTTAGGCGCACTAAAGTTAAAACTAGGTAATGACCAGGCTCAAGAAGTTGTCCAAGCAACTTGGAGTAGTTTCTTTCAAGATGCTCATAAGTTTCAAGCACGCTCACATATTCGAACTTATCTTTTTGGTATCATGTACAATAAAATTAGAGAAACATGGCGGAGTAATAAAAAATACACCGGTGATGATGATGCAAATTTCGAGCAAGTCTTCGATCAACACGGACAGTACTTAAACTCTCCTACAGATCCCTCTACGTGGGTTGAGTCACAAGAGTTTATGGCCATCCTAGATGAAGAAATCCAAAAACTTCCAGCGAAGCAAATGATGGCCTTTACTTTGAAAGAGGTTCAAGGCGAGAAGACCCAAGATATATGTAATATTTTAGATGTAAGTAGCACTAATTTAGGGGTGCTCTTATATCGTGCCAAAAACACCCTACGTATTCGAATCGAAAAGAGAATGGAAGAATGAAAAAAATCGTTAGAAAATTAAGATTTATTTTACATGAGATGGTTGTGTCTTTTACTCCCAGGTTTATGCGTAAACACATCCTTAGCTGTGAGCAGGTCATTATTCTTTTAAATTCAAAACAAAAAATTTCCATGGCCCAAAAATTTAAATTAAAAACTCATATGCTTATCTGTCAATGTTGTGTCGACTATAACGAACAAATGAGTTTGATAAGCCAACATTCGAAACAACTTTCTACTAACAGTTTAAATAATGAACAATGTCTAAAAATTAAACAATCAAAAAAAGATATCCTTGATTCTCTAAAGTAAAAAATGACAACTTCCTAAAATTACATAATGTTTCATTGTCTTTTATTAACATTAGTTAATTCCCAACACGCCTTATACAAGGCACTTTAGAAAGTTTTGTTCTATCCGATACGCCTACTACAACAAAGGACGTATTATGAAAAAGAATGTTAACACTTGTTTTTTAATTATTGGATTACTAAGTTTAATGCTTAGTTGTAAGGAACCTATTCCTGTTATTCAAGCATGCACTCTTGTAGAGGAACCAGCTCTCACAGAAGAACCAACACCAACTTTGGTAGAGAAAATAGCAAACAACGATAGTGAAGATGTTGCTCCAAAACCTTGTGTCATCCCCGAAGCGGAGGAAAATGCAAAGCTAGAAATTTCTGCTGTCTTACAAGATTTCTCAATAGAGCAAGAAGAAAAAATGCACGATGCACTTGCAAGATTAAAAATAGTTATTAACTCAAAAGAGTTTAAGCAAAAAGTACTAGACCATCAGTTTGAAGGACAAAACTCTTTTGAAGATAATGATGGACTTACTAATGAAGAAATTTACGACTTGATCATGCTTGGTTCAGAAGTATTACAACCTGAAGATGATGAACAGATGGACCTCGATATCACATTGTATTATGCAAGTAATTCAACAGTCGGATACACCTATCCAGATACAGTTCGAACTTGGATTAATAATAAGTTTTTTAAAACTTATACCCTGGGTAAGGTCGCTGGAAATGTAGCCCATGAGTGGACTCACAAGCTAGGCTTTGGTCATGATTTTAGAAATACAGCTAATCGTAAATACTCTGTTCCATACGGGGTTGGAAATATCGTTAAAGAGCTGGTAGACAAAATGTAATTTAAAGCACTCCGATGGACTTTAACGTTTCAGGAGTTACACTTTTCTTTTGTTTATCAATGTTAATAACATAAAGCACACCTTTCAAATGAGGCTCATTATTGTAAACAGGTAAGAGCCTTGAGGACTTTAAAGCTTGATCTAAAATATTGCGCTGATCTCTAAAGTCTTTCGAAAAATAATTTCCTTCTCGCATGGAAATACAGCCTTGAGTTGGTGTGAGAGGATAGTAACTAATATGCGGTTGAGTATTTACTCTTCCCGTTCCATGAATTCTTAAATACTTTCGACCAACGTCTCTTGCAATTGATGACCGCTTCCACCATTTACTGTTTTTTAAATTTGACGGTAAAAAATGAAGGGCCATCTCCTTGCCACCATCTTTATCCTTTGGAAGCCAATTGAGAATCATACGTCTAAACTTTCCATAAACAAGTGGCTTGTCAGCGATTGGCATTACAGAATCAATTAAATGAATACCTGTAGGAGTTTCTCCATTTACTTGATTATAAACAATATTTCTAGCTGACTTAGCAAGTGCCGGCAACGTCCATAATATAGTGTCTTCCCTCACTAGCTGTCCAAAAATATCTTTCATGATAAACAAACATGGATAGCTTCGATCTTCGCGACAAAAAAGAAAAAGCCTGATCGTATCTTTATAGGCTCCATTTTCGTAGTATGCGCCGTCTGGTGTCTTCAAAACTAAACTTCTTATTTCAGCGTGAGATATTGGATTATATTTTTTCAACTGATCTATTTTAGCTTTTGCTTGCTCTAGGCTCACTGATGCTTGTTCTGATAGTTGATATAATTGGCTCTCAATTAATAAGCTCTCTGAGAATAATCTTAAAGCCTCAGCAGAGGAAAGGTTCTTAATGAAAAGAGGTTTGGAATTAATCGCCTTAGAAAAAGATCTCTCCATTTGTTGCATTAGAAGCTGTTCAATGGAAGTAAGTTCACCTGGAACAACTAATGCTGTTAACTGATAAAAAGAGAACGGATCCAAGTTTTGTTCCGAATAATCTTTCCACAGAGACGAAATGATCTCAGTGCTACTCTTGCTAGAAAAACCCTCTCTAAGCTCAGCTTTTACATGCCAAGGCAATATCAATACAAGTAAAATCAATAACTTCAATATAACTCTCCCTATGAAAAGAATATACCAAGAGAATAATCTCTATACAAATTTTAAACTTTATTTTACAACGAACCATGACTCAAAATTTCATCATTGGAATTGCTGGCGGTAGTGGTTCTGGAAAAACATTTTTTGCTGAAGCCCTATGTAAAAAGCTTGGTGAAGAAAATGCTTTAGTTCTCTACCAAGATAGTTATTACATAGATCAAAGTGATAAGTTTGACCACGACGGTGGAGCGGTGAATTTTGACCACCCAGATTCTCTCGACTTTAAGCTCTTAGCTAGTCACTTAGTCCAGCTAAAACATGGCCAAAATATTCAAATTCCAATCTACGACTTTGAGACCCATAAAAGACTGGCTAAAACAATCAATCAACCAGCAAAAAAAATTATTATTATTGATGGCATTTTAATTCTTGGCCAGCCAGATGTCAGAAAACACTTTGATGAAAGTGTCTTCGTCCACACTCCTGAAGAAATCCGATTTCAACGACGACTAAACCGAGATGTACAAGAACGAGGAAGAACACCTGAGGGCGTGAAGGCTCAATTTTCAAGCCAAGTAAAACCAATGCATGATCAATTTGTTGAACCATCTAAGCAGTTTGCCAAAATAATTAGCTCTGGCACTGACATGAATATTTTTAATCAAATACTAGAAGAACTCAGTCAAAATTTAACACGAGACTAAGCTTATTTGGTACGAACTTTCTTTTTAGTCCCTTTCGTTTTTGGAGCATTAAAAGTAAATACATCTTCTTTGATTACCGGGTGGAAGAATTCAGCGACCTCAATTAATGCAGCTGCGGTATTTTGTTCAACAGCACAAATTTCAACTCGTACTCCCTCACCAATGAGATGTTTCACTAGTTCAATATAATCCGAGTCACCTGATAAAATAATTAAACAATCTACTTTATTAGCAAGTTGAGTCGCTTTAATTGTGAGAGGAATATCAGCTGATTTGTGACATGGGCAAACAGATCCAAAATATTTATGATGAAG
>JABJPQ010000304.1 GCA_018663815.1 Halobacteriovoraceae bacterium
CTTGGGCCGCAGAAAAATTTGGAATTTCGTCTACAATTATTATGCCTAAAACGTCTCCTTTAGTTAAAATTATGAATACAGAAGCACTTGGCGCTAAAGTTATACTTGAGGGAGAAAATGTTGATGAAAGTTTTGAGTTTGTTAAAGAGTATATAAAAGAACATGACAAAGTTTTTATTCATCCCTTCAATCATCAAGATATTATTTATGGGCAAGGAAGTATTGGCTTTGAGTTGAAAGATCAAATTGAGAGCATGGACTTTCTCTTTGGTAGTATTGGAGGAGGAGGTTTGATGGCCGGGGTTGGAACCGTGGTTAAAGAGCTTTTTCCTAATTGTAGTATTATTGGGTCACAGTCGACAGGTGCGGCTTCTATGATTAAGTCATTACAGCAAGGTAAACTTTTTGAAAGTGAAACGGTGAGAACTTTTGCTGATGGTATAAAAGTTAAAAAGCCTGAATTTAAAATGTATGAATTATTGGATCGGGTTGTGGATGAAGCAGTTCAGGTGGAAGACGATAAGGTAGCACTCGCCGTGCTACAACTAATGGAGCAGGCTAGAGTTATTGCTGAGGGGGCAGGTGCTATTACCCTTGCGGCGTTTGATGAGCTTTATGAAAAAAATCCTAGACGCTTTATGCGTAAAAAGATTGTTTTAATTATTTCGGGTGGAAATATAGATGTAAATCTTTTGGATAGAATTATTGATAATGGTTTACTAGAGTCTATGCGAAGAATTAAATTAAATGTTGTCTTAGAAGATAGTCCAGGAGCTCTTAACGAATTAACATCAACCTTTATGGAAATAGAGGCAAACGTATTACACGTTGTGCATAAAAGGGATGTCTCATTTTTAAATTTAAGTCAATCTCTCGTTGAAGTTACACTCGAGTGTCGGGGAGAGAGCCACGCTGAAGAAATTATTTGTAAGGTTAAAGAAAAATACAAATTAGTTCCAAGAGGCTAGGAGTTTTCTCCTAGCTTAATAAATTATTTTCATTGAGTAAAAAGTTGAAAACTATTTCTTAGTTTTGGTTACTGGCTTAGACGCTTCAGCTTTTGCTTTAACAGTAGGCTTAGTATCTTTTTTAGCTTCAACTTGGGTACTGTCACTATTTAATGGAGCAGCAATCGGAGCTTCACCATCAAATAAAGAGCTTTGTGAATCTTTTGATTTTAAAATGGTTAGAGCAACAGAGTTAACCATAAATGCAATGGCCAAAGTTGTTGTCATCTTAGTGAAAAAATTTCCTTTCGCTGAAGATGTAAAAATTGCTTGGGATGATCCGCCCCCCATCATTGCACCAGCTTCAGCTCCTTTCCCAAACTGAATAAGAACAACGATCGTAAGTAGAATACAAACAATTATGTGAAAAATTATTAAACCATTTATCATTTTTATAACCTTTTTTTAATACAGCTAAATTATTTATCAAATTAAACTTTCTTTGTGAACCCTAAAGCGAGCACGCAGCGCATAATTCGGCAAAGCTTTCACTTTTTAGGCTTGCCCCGCCAACGAGACCACCATTAATATTTTTCTGTGCTAACAGGGTGGCAACATTCGATGGCTTAACACTTCCACCATAAAGTATGGAAATATCCTCTCCGAGTTCACCGAAAATTTCTCTGAGCTTTTCTCTGATTTTGTCATGAACTTCAGCAGCTTGTTCAGGACTAGCTGTTTTACCAGTTCCGATGGCCCAAACGGGTTCATAAGCAACGATTAATTCAGCCTCATTATTTAATTTGATATTAATAAGACCATTTTTTAACTGAGAAAGGACAATACTAAAAGTATCACCGGCCTCTCTTTGCTCTAAAGTCTCTCCGATACATAAGACAGGAACTAGACCTTTTTCAATGGATTTTTTTATTTTTTTATTGATGAATTCGTCGGATTCTTGGTAATAGGCTCTTCTTTCTGAGTGCCCCACCAAACTAAAATGCCCACCCATTTCTATAAGTGATTCGGTAGATACTTCGCCAGTGTAAGCACCATAGTCTTGGTCAGAACAATTTTGGGAACCAATAAGAATACCAGTACTTGCACCTAATGTGATGCACTTTTGAACGTGGAGTGTTTGAGGAGAAATCCAAAAATTATTTTGATTATTTTCCAATGATAAATTTGCAAAAAAAGACTCAACCTCGGCTAATGTTTGATTCATTTTCCAGTTACCAATCATATAAGTTTTTGCCATGCTATACTCCAAATTTTAAGGCTTGAATGCCCGGTAATTCACCTTTTTCAATATATTCTAAACTTGCTCCGCCACCAGTTGAGATATGGGAGAATTTATCGGCATAACCAGATTTATTAGCTGCGCTTACAGAATCTCCACCACCAACGAGGGTAAAGGCATCAAGGTTTGCAATTGTTTCACATAATGCATAAGTACCGGCAGCATAATCTGTATTTTCAAAGGCACCCATTGGACCGTTCCACAAAACTGTTTTAGCCGTACTAAGGATTTGACTGAATTTAGAAACTGAGCTTGGTCCTATGTCTAAGCCCATTTTATCATCATTAATATTTACTGATGAACAAGACTCCGGTGTCCCACCAAATTTTTCTGAGACAATATGATCACAAGGAAGTTCAATTTTATTGCCTCGGTCTGCTTTGAGTATTTTTGTTGCTAATATGACATCATCTTCACTACATAATGAGGTGCCAACTCTTTGTCCTTTCGCTTTAAGAAAAGGATAAGCCATAGCTCCACCAATAATGAGTTTATCGACATTAATTAATAGCTTTTCTATTGTTTTAATTTTATCAGCGACTTTTGCACCACCAACAATAGCGACAAATGGTTTTTTAGGTGACATTAATATCTTATTTAGGGCCAGAACTTCTTGTTCCAGCAACAACCCACCATACGCCTCTTTATTATAAAAAGTATTAATCGCATAAACGGAAGCATGTTTCCTATGAGCTGCTCCAAAAGCGTCGTTGACATAAATATCGCCATAAACAGCAAGCTCTTTGGCAAAGTTCATATCATTTTTTTCTTCTTCTGGATGAAAGCGGAGATTTTGCAATAAAACGATTCTGGTATCTTTTAGTGTGAGCAACTCTTTTACACCACATCCGATTGCAGACTCAGTAAAAATAACCTCTTGGTTAAGCTTTTCTGCAAGGTACTCAGCAACAGGTCCTAAGGAGTAATCCATATTAACTTTCCCTTTAGGCCGACCATGATGGCTCATAAGGATAAGCTTTTTAGCTCCATTTTCTAGGATGTATTTAATTGTAGGTAATGCTCGATCAACCCGAGAAGTATCAATGATTTTCCCGTCTTGTAAGGGAACGTTAAAATCAAAACGAGCGAGAACTTTTTTTCCATCAAGATCAGCTTGATGAATATATTTTATGGCCATAATAACTCTCGCTTAAAATTTTGAACTAATATAATCTGCTAAATCAATAACACGGTTTGAAAAACCAACTTCATTATCATACCAAGAAACAATCTTGGCTTGATTTCCAATAACATTTGTCAAAAGAGAATCGAAAATTGATGAATGTGGATTTCCCATGAAGTCCACTGAAACTAGTGGTTCATCTTCAAAGCCAAGCACACCCTTTAAATTTGTTTGAGCAGCTTCATTCATAGCTGAGTTTATTTCTTCTTTAGTGGCAGCTTTTTTAAGCGTAACTGTTAGGTCTACCATTGATACATCTGGAGTAGGTACTCTAACAGCGTATCCATCAAGTTTTCCAGCAAGTTCAGGTAATACAAGGCCTACCGCCTTTGCAGCACCGGTTGAAGTTGGAATCATACTCATGGCCGCAGCTCTAGATCTTCTTGGGTCACTATGAGATCCATCTAATATATTTTGATCCCCTGTATAAGCGTGAATCGTCGTCATAAAACCTTGTTCAATACCAAAGCTATCATTTAGTACTTTAACAACAGGAGCTAAGCAGTTTGTAGTACAA
>JABJPQ010000630.1 GCA_018663815.1 Halobacteriovoraceae bacterium
AGTCCATCTTTGCCTGGAACAAGTTCAACAAAAACACCAAAGTCTACTATTCTTCTAACGATTCCATTAAACACTGCACCAACTTTAATATCTCCGGCAAGAACCTTAATCCACGCCTCAGCTTTTGCTGCAGACGCTTCATCTTGTGAATAAACTTTAACCGTTCCATCGTCTTCGATATCAATTTGCGTACCTGTTTCAGCAATAATTTCTTTAATTACTTTGCCTGATGGTCCAATAATCGCACCAATTTTATCAACAGGAACTTTCACAATAGTTACACGTGGAGCTAATTCAGAAAGAGAACTTTTTGGAGCATCTAATGTTTTTTTCATCTCTTCTAAAATATGAAGTCTTCCTTCTTTAGCTTGAGACATAGCTTTAGTAAAAATTTCATTTGTAATACCTGTAATTTTAATATCCATCTGAATGGCAGTAATACCTTCTGTCGTTCCTGCTACTTTAAAGTCCATATCACCTAAGTGATCTTCATCTCCTAAAATATCGGTAAGAATTGTAAAGTCTGTGCCTTCTTTAATAAGCCCCATTGCAACACCTGCAACTGGTTTTTGAAGGGGAATACCTGCATCCATCAAGGCCATTGATCCTGAACAAACAGATCCCATAGAACTTGATCCATTTGATTCAGTTACTTCACAGGTAATTCTGACGGTATAAGGATAATCTTTTGGCATCATTTTCTTAATGGCTCTTTCTGCAAGATTACCATGTCCAACTTCTCGTCTACCTACTCCTCTATACCCTCTCGCTTCACCTACCGAATAAGGAGCAAATGTATAGTGAAGATAAAAGTTATCATAAGAAATTCCATGAATATTATCTTTCATTTGCTCACCCTCTTTTCCACCAATTGTTACAGTGGCCATGACTTGAGTTTCACCTCGAGTAAAAAGTGACGAGCCGTGAGGTGTTTTTAAGACAGATGTTTCAGTTTCAATTTCTCTAACTTCTGTAAGCCCTCGGCCAGCGATACGCTTACCTTCTTTCAGGATGTCGTTTCTCATCATATTGTATAAAAGTTCATCAACACCTTTATAAGCTTCTTTACCAGCACCATCAGCACTTTCTAAGCCATAAGCTGCAAAATCACCTTTAATAGCATCTTTAACTTCATCGTTTAGAGCACTTATGGCCAAAGATCTTTCTTGTTTATTAGTAACGGCTAAACAGTTTCTCGCTTGAGTTGTAAAGTCGTTCATTTTTTTCATCATCGTTTCATTTGCTGAAGCAGAAACCCATTTTCTTTTTTCTCTACCAACTTCTTTTCGCATATTAGCTAAAAATTTACAGAATTCTTTAATTTGATCATGACCAAACTTAAGGGCTTCCATCATATCTTCTTCACATACCTCATTTGCTTCACCTTCAACCATCATGATTGCATCTTCAGAAGCTGCAATAACAAGCTCAACTTCTGAGTTTTCCCATTGGGCATGATAAGGGTTAAGAACTAACTTTCCATCAATCTTTCCTACTTTACAAAACCCAATTGGCCCAGCGAAAGGAATATCTGAAATTTCAAGTGCTGCTGACGTTCCAAGTCCTGCCAGTACTTGTGGATCAACTTCTGGGTCAAAAGAAACAACTTGTGCCATAACAATTGTTTCTGTCATATAACCTGCAGGAAAAAGCGGTCGAAGTGGTCTATCGATCATACGCATAAGAAGAATTTCATCATTTGATGGTCTTCCTTCCCTTTTCATAAAACCACCTAAAAATTTTCCAGCAGCTGTAAATTTTTCTTTGTAATCAACCATCAATGGAAAAAAATCTTGTCCATCTTTTACTGTTCTAGCACTACAGACAGTAACTAATACTTGTGAGTTACCACAAGTAACTAAAACAGCTCCATCCGCTTGTTTAGCTAGTCTTCCTGTTTCGATGATAACGTCCTTACCACCGTAATTTAATTTAAACTCTTTTTTGTTGTTTACCATTTTAATCTCCTTAAAAATGAAGGAGCCCTCTAAGAATCGCTTGAAAAGATAAATAAAATAATAAAACTATTTAAAACTTTATTTATCCCTTAAAACGTAAACTTAAGAACTCCATAATGTATGTTGAAATATTATATAAAAGTTTTCACTTTTCAAATAAAAAAGGGAGCCTAAAGCTCCCTAATGATTATTTTCTTAATCCTAATTCTTTAATGACAGCTTGGTACCTCTCAGGCGAATTATTATTCAGGTACCTAAGAAGCCTTCTTCTTTTACCAATCATTTTCATAAGACCATGTTTTGAATGGTAATCATGTTTGTGATCAGCAAAATGACCAGTTAAGTAACTAATTTTTGCAGTGATTAAAGCAACTTGTACTTCAGTTTTACCACTGTTTTTTTCCTCACCACCAAACTTAGTGACGATGTCCATTTTTTGTTGTTTTGTTAACATTTTTTCTCCTTACCATCTCATCCAAGAAGCAAATATAGCTTTGCATCCTAGTAAAAGATTCCATTTTGTGGTGTATTTTTAACGAATAAACTCTGACATGTAAACCTTTAATTTTCCTAGCAATCTAGCCTCAATTTGCCTGATACGCTCGCGGCTCACACCATAATCGTTAGCAATACTTTGCAAGGAAAGTGGGACTTCGCTAAGTAGCCGTTTTTTAAAGATTTCCTGATCTCGCTG
Source organism: Halobacteriovoraceae bacterium (assembly GCA_018663815.1). GTDB lineage: Bacteria > Bdellovibrionota > Bacteriovoracia > Bacteriovoracales > Bacteriovoracaceae. The sequence goes on from JABJPQ010000630.1 coordinate 2,653, forward strand.
ATTAAGTTCATTTAAAAAGTTTTCTAAATTATCCTCTAATATTTTTAAGCTCTGCTGATGACCGAGTGAATCCTCGATACTCTCCTGCTTTTCATCTTCGATCAGATCCCCAAGTGTTGCAGTACTTCCCTCTGAGCTCAAGGGGGTATCAATACTAACCTCAGCTCCTTGAGTGCTTAGCCTGAGGTTCATCTCTTCAACAGACTTCTCAGACACACCGAGATTTTCTGAGATTAACTTAACTTCTGGCTCAATGCCTTGGTTCATAAGTCTTTCTTTTTCACGCATTAAATTATAGAACAACTTTTTTTGATCAGCTGTTGTGCCAATTTTAATTAAACGAAAATTATCAAGTATGAATTTTAATATATAGGACTTTATCCACCAACTAGCGTAATAAGACAGTTTTGCACCTTTAGTAGGGTCATACTTTGAGACGGCTTTCATCAAGCCGATATTCCCCTCTTGAATAAGGTCAGAGATATTTTTATAAGAGCTCTTATACTCCATTGCAATTTTAACAACAAGTCTGAGGTTTGCCACAACAAGTTTTTTAGCGACTTCAATATCTCCAGTCTCATAGAGTTTATTGACTAAATCTTCTTCTTCCTCGCGTGAGAGTAACTTATATTTTGAAATCTCATTTAAATATAAATAGAGCTGGTCTGTAACACTCCCCTTTGTCGTTAAAGCCTTAGAACTTGGAACAGTTGGAAGTATGCCTTGGATGATTTCCAGGTCCGTTTTGTCCGTTGTAGTAGAAACGTCAATAATGCTATCAGTATCTAATTTAACAGGCTCAACCTCAGCTAGCTCTGCATCTAGAATTTCAATCTTATCGTTTTTGTTTTTTACTAGCTTACTCATAGTATACAATTTAGTGCTAGTTAGTTGGAAGTCAATACTTTGCGCTCATTTTTATAGAAAGTATTTTTCTTCCATATATAGCGCAGTGCAAACGTACCAAATCTAAATTTCACTGGCACCTTAATCATCTTTGTAGAAAAGACATCAAGCTCATTTCCTAAGTAAACGTTTATTTGCTTGAGTAACTCAACGCTAATGAGCTTAGCAAGTCGCGCATTCCATATGGGCAAATTGAGTTGGTTTTTCCGCAGCTTAATTTGATATAAAATCATTTGCGTGAATTTTTTTTCAATTTTATTAGCTTTTGTACGTTGGCCAGTTTTATAGAAATATCCAATTCTTCTTTTTAAAAAAGCAAAATATTTGATCGGAAACTGGAGCATAAAAGTAGAATCAATTTTATCAACACCAACCAAAAGCTTATCAAGTTCACTTAATCCAATATCAAAAACGACATTAAATTTTCCACTGCTGACTCTAGGGGTTTGGCTCTGCTCCTCCAAGGTAATTTCTAACGGTTCTTCATACAAATGATCATTATGAAGTTGATGAACCTTTTTATCAGACCACTGATTCCATCGATCCTTTATGTTTTCTTGTAAATAAAGAGCTATATCTGACAACTTATTCACCGTTAACATAATCTCAGGGACTTCAGTCATCAATGAGAGAAAGTGAAGTGCTTCAATTTTATATTCATTTTCAACCTGCTTATTGATCCAACCAGAAATCACTTTATTTAAAGAAGATCTTTGATATCTAACTTTCGAGAAGTGCTCGCAGTATAAATTACTTAGATCATCATTCATATTTGAACTACCAAGCATTCGAGGAAAGATACGATCGAAGTCAAAATCGCTACGTCTTCTACAAATTAAATCTTCACAGGCAACTTTAATCGTCTTTTTATTTTCAACTAACATGGTTTCTCGGGTTTTCTTATTTATTTTTAATTTTTTTCCTTTTAAATGATTAAAAACAAGACTCATAATATAAGGGTTTTTTAAATACGGGACTAACATTCTATAGTCATCAGAATCTCCATTCCAGGAACAAAAAGCTCTAAAGTTTCGAATTGAGTAGTTAAACTCCCTTCTTGTAACCTCTTGAGTGTCTTGCCGGATTTTCAAATTTGATGAAAAATATGCTTTTTGCAGTGTATGACGGTTTAAAGCAGGTGAATCAAGTTCCCACTCGCGCATGAAATTATTTTTTAATAGTTTTAAGGAATAAACACTGACATTTTTTGAACAAGTATTTGTTATTAAGTTTTCAGCTAAATTCGTAAACTCCTTATCAGACATCTCAATCTTTTTAGCGTAATGAACGATTGATTTAAGCGAAAGATCTAATCCGATATACTGCAAAGTAGCCGCAACTGAACGTGTTGCTGCCGCTTTTTTCCAAAGTGATGAATAATTAACGGATGTCTCCATATCACAAGTGTTTTTTAACGTTGTTCCCTGCTTATACAGAGCATAGTAATAATTGAGCTTGTCTTCATCAAGACCTCCTTCTTTAGTACCAGAGTAGGCATAGCTTAAAGTTTCAGAAAAAGGATCATATTGCTTAACCTCATCAACACCACCAAAAATAATTCCCTCTAGAGGAATAAGCGCTAGCGTTGATCCAGCCTTAACTAATAATAGGAAACAAATGACTACCTTCATGATATTTTAACCTTTGGCTAACATATCGTGAGAACTAGACGATATATTTACTATGAAAAAGATCATAATCCTTTTTTGCCTACTATTGAGCGGTCAAATTGTCTCGGCAAATGATAATCAACAAGATTCATATAACTTACTACGAGAAATCAAGTTTAATATCCTAAAGGGAAACTTAACATTTGCAAAAAGACTGCTACGAGATCCGTCTTTATCTGCCCCAAAGATAGAATCTGTCAAGAATAGATATCTCGCTCTCATTTACTTCATTGAGGAGAATTATACAGAGGTAATCAACGTTCTTAATAAACCTTCAATGAAAAGTTTTAGCCATCAATCAAAAATCTGTTATCTAAAAATCATCTCACATATTATCTTGAATCAAGAAAAGGAACTCATATACAACTGGAAAGATTGCAAGGCCGCAACTAGTATTTACCTTAAAAATTCTGATCGTTGGATACAAATTTTAGTTGATCTTAAAACGACAAAAGATAAAAACTATATTAATAAAATGTTTGATGAAATGGCCATTGATTCAGTAGAGGAGAAAACATTACGTATCTACCTCAAGCTAGCGCTCTATTTAAACCAACAAAATAAAATTATTGATCGCTTTAAGTATTTTAGTTCGAAGCCACTTGAAAACCCCGAGTTAAGGGAGTTAATCGGTCTCAATTATTATCGTAGTGGAAATCTCATCAAGGCCTATCAACTTATGGAAAATCTTGAGACTACGAATTCTGAAGTATTTAAAGGCAATCTTTTTCTATTTCAAAAAAAATATGAACTCGCTTATGCCCAACTAAAACTTGCACTCAAAAAAAAATACAACTCACAAAATGCTATTGATCGTTTGATACCGCTTGCATGGAAGTTAAATCAATGGGAAGAAGGTTTAAGTTTTTTACAAAGAATATCCAATCAGGACTCTGAACTTGCAACCCAAACTTTAAAAGCAGCTTTTCTCACTCAAAATAACAGCTACGCAAAAGCCAATATTATAATTAAAAGAATCATGCAAAAAACAAAAAGTGCTGCTCCAATTGAAGTTCATCAAATAAATGTTCTCAACTCCATTAAATTAAAACAATTTAGAAAAGTTGAAAACTCTGCGGCTAACAGCTGCTCCGCTAACGACGGAATTAATTGTTGGCTCATCATAGCGATGAACTCATGGGAAGGATTAGTAGAAAATCTAGAAAAAAAGGATCCCATTCACGATAACTTAGATGACCTTATTTCTTATTACACCCAAAGTCGTATAAATACACCAATAATTGAAGAGTCATTGCTCAACCAACGAAACATCGAAGAATTAGATAATAACTTAATCCAACTTGTTCCATAAAATAGTTTGGAAGCAAGTTTATTTACTGCTACCATTTGTAGGTGAATAAATTAGACTCATACAAAAAACTTTTAGCAAGTGCAACTGTTAGTATAAATGGTGAAATATTCGATCACTCGAAGGATGCCAAAATATCGGTATTTGATCGTGGCTTTCTCTATGGCGACTCTATCTACGAGGTCGCTTATGGTAAAAACTATCACCTCATGTTTTTGGATGAACACATTACGAGATTATTCCGATCAGCCGACATCCTTGGTATGCAAATACTAGATACACCTGCGTCAATCATAAAGCAGATCATTGATACTGCTAAACATGCGGCCATCAAAGACGCATATGTACGAATTGTCCTTACTCGAGGCGAGTCCCCGCTCACGTTAGATACGAGTGCTTCCTTTAGTAACAACATCGTCATTATAGTTACTCCTAGACATACGCATCCTCAAAAGTTCTACCATGAAGGGATTGCGCTCTACATTGCTGAAATTCAAAGAAATTGCATTAAGGCCATGAATCCAAATGCAAAGTCAGGGAATTATTTAAATAACGTTTTAGCAATGTCACAAGCAAAGGATTATGGTGCAGACGATGCGATCATGGTCAACTCTAAGGGCAATATTGCAGAGGGAACAACCTTTAACATCTGGTGCGTAAAGAATAATATATTTTATACTCCCCCTGTGACAAGCGGTTTGCTGGAAGGTATTACAAGACA
>JABJPQ010000226.1 GCA_018663815.1 Halobacteriovoraceae bacterium
ACATTTAATCCCGAACTCAGGTTAATTATGCTAATTATAATGGTAAGATTGAAAAGAATTCTGCTTAAAAACTACAGTGCATTTGATATCGCATCAATTTGAGTCGGACTTAAAAAGAGCATGCTCTCAACCCGCATCGTTCTAATATCATTGATGGCATCTTGAATTTCTTGGGAGCTTGCTCCAGATTTACTGGAATTTGAAATCGAACCATGACAACTGGTACAATGATTTTGGTATAGAATTGACCCATTTACATTGGCCAACACAGATAAATTGAGCGTTTCTTTAGCAGAAATATTTCCTGTTGGATCTGCACATAAAACGTAATATGTATAAGAATTTCCACTTACAAGTGAGTTTAGAGTTTGTACATGGCCAAGAGTTCCGGTTGTATCCATCGTATTCATTTGATCATAGTTTGAATTTATATCGGTACTGTATCTACAACTAGCACTTTCATTACTGTTAAGATAAAACTTCGCTCTTTCAGTACCACCCAGGTAAGGTTCATTAGGAAAAGTACTCGTAATAACCGGAGGAGTTGAATCAACAGCATCTAGGTCAGTAGAAAACGTTATGAGTTGAGAAACCTTTGTGACATTCTGGTGCAGAGTATCGACACAATGAATATAGAATTTATAAGATGCCCCAGGGCTAAGGATAATGGCCTTTTGATGTGATGTTTTGTCTGCGTTAGCAAAGAGTTGACCATTCATTTCGTCAACTCCAACATCTATAGAATCGTAATAACAATTAGATGCAAGGTCTGTAACTACGGCCAAATTTAAAGATGTCGTAGCTCCTGGGTATTTTCCACTGGGAGCAGCATTTGAAATCTTTGGTGAGATATTATCTGGATTCTTACTTGAAAGAGCATTTGATATTTCAAGTATTTGTTCATCACTGAGAAATACGAGATATTGCATTCTTACAATATTATTAATACCAGTGAGTATCTGTGTTGGAGTAACATCTTTTTTATAGGTCGTAGCTAGACTTCCGTGACAATTAAGGCAGTTTTGTTCATACAGAGCTTTACCATCAATACTGTTTGCTTGAGTTATTTCACCCTCAGGAGCATCTGCCGGTAAAGGGGCTTGTTCCTTACAAGAAATTAAGCCTAGGAGTATGATAATGAATAGGTATCTTGCTTTCATAATGTTCATTTCGGTATTATAGCTATAAATAGTAGAGAAAAATCGTTTAAATCTAATTTCATATAGTTACATGGGAGCGGTCACTAAATATAAATATGAATGCCCATAATTTGAGTAGAGAGTTGGCTGACTAGACATAGCCCTTAAATACTCTGTAAAATGCTTTCTTCATCTAGGGAGTTTTTTATGAAACTGATGCTTCTCATCGCTTTGTTCTTTTTACAAAATTCGTACGCTTTTGAGCGATATTTTTATCAATCAAGCCAAGGTCAACATATTATCGTAACTTATCCTGAGAGTGGAAAATGGGTATTAGAAGAATTTCTCGTTAAGCCTGGTAAGTTACAGGAAAAAATAGTTAGTAAGTTTTTTAGTTCAGAGAAAAATCTTCTTAAGCATAAGGATAGTTTTTATAAAAAAACTAATTTTCAAAAAGATATAAGAACTCATTACTTTAACTCCTCAGAGGTGACTAACAGTTCAATTTGGAAGGTTACTGAGCACTGGGATTTGAACTGGGAAAAAAAATATTCTCAATGGGTGGATTCGGAGTTTGATAAGAATTTTTTTGTAAAATACAATGTAGCAACAGATTGCGCAGATGTAGCCTTTGCACTTCGTTGGATTTTTTCTCGCATAAATGGTCTACCAGCGGCAAATACTTTAGCTGGATCTCATATTATCTTTTCTCACGAGTCACTTAAAAAAGAATGGCAGTCATTACCAACTCATACAGAGTGGCATAAAGATTTACGCTTCTTGGCCGGGCTAAATTACCTTTTATCTAATGCATTTACGGGGACTTTAAATATTGACGGCTACCCTATAGAAATAACGACTGATGCCTTTAACGTAGGAACTATTCATCTTCTGGGTGGACATACCCAAATTATTTCTAAAATTGATACAAGTGGGGATACGGCCCCCATTTGGAAGTTAAGCTCAACAGTTCCTATGAAGGTAAGAGTCCTTTTTGAAGAGTTGATGCTAGATCAAACACCGACAGCTCAAGCCTATGGAGGCCTTTTTCATATGAGATGGCCGTCTAAAGAAAGTGGTACTTGGAAACTTATTGCAAAAGAAAAAATGCCCTACTATTCCATTGAGCAATATGGTTCGGACTTTATTGGTAACTCCGGTAGCTTTACTTTGGCCATCATTGATAGATTAAATATTCCTTTTAATCCCAAAGCGGTTATTAAGAATGCAGCGACAACCTTAGTTGAAATGATTAAGTCTAGAGTTGATATAGTAAGGGACGGCCATAAATATTGTTCAGCTGCAGATTGTCGCGAGGGTAGTTTTAATTATGAGGAGTATAGTACCCCAACCCGAGATGGAAGAATTAAAAATCAGTTTAGTACAATCGATGACCTCATTGCTAAGTTTACATCAATGGATCCAAACCTTGCATCTTTTTGGACTCAGTTTCAAAAAACAACTATGATTCTAATTGAAGGAGCTAGTAAAAGCCTTGCAGCATATAGAATGATTTTTGAGCGAAAGCTTGCCTCCTATCACCCGGATGATTCAATTAATGAGCGTTGGGCCCTTGACAGAAATGCTAGCTTTTCTGCATTTAATAAAAAGATGAATAGGATTATTAGTAAACGTGAAGGTTTGGTCCTTTCCGGCAAAGCATGTGTGAATAATCAGAGCTGTGCTCAGGGAAGCCAATTATGGGAAGAACACAATACTTATGTTTTTGATCAAGAGTTACGTGATAGTGGATATGCTACTTTTTTCTATTTAAAAAAAATGTACGGTGATTCTACCTTGAAAAGTTATTTGAGTGAGGAGCTAATTAAAACACTTTACAGTATTCCTAAAATGATTTCTGAACCAACGGTCTCTTTGATTAAAAGAAGAGGTATGCATCATGTTGATATGTTTCACTTGGGTCTAATTTCAAAACGGCTCATTGAAATTAACTTTGATACTTATATTATTGATAATACAATAATTAATCTAGCCATGAATTCTAAAATTTATTCAGGGCTTGGAAGCTATGTTTTACTTGATGATACACATCAACAGGTTATATCTCTCAAAAACTCAAAAGTGACACTGATAGATGCAGTTGACGGAGTTGAGTTTGATTCGGTTCGTGTTCAAGATAATGTGAATAGAATTAATTGGCTAGGAGACTCAGTCTTTGGGGTTAGTGATTGTCAAAGCAATATGACTGACCCGAATCAAACTGTGAAGTGCTCGCTTATGCTTTATAAAGTGGCACAGAAAAAGATTACTCAATTGATGGTCTTAAATGATATTGACCCTTTTAGCGTTTTAAATTTCACACAAAACTATAAAATGTCTGGTTTTCATCAAGGAGTTTTTGTAGACCTCACGAGCAATCAGTCTATTTATATCTCTAATGGGAACATTCATCAAATACCTTTGGCGGATGAAGAATATCAACTTAACTATTCAGCAGTGTCAGCAACAAATAAAACATTTCATATTTTAGAGTTTCGATCAAAGGTAAATAATAAAATTTCAAAA
>JABJPQ010000500.1 GCA_018663815.1 Halobacteriovoraceae bacterium
TGTTGAAGTCATCCACCTTGGGCATAACCGTAGTGCAAGAGATGTCGTGGATGCAGCAATTAGCGAAGATGCAAATGCTGTGGCCATAAGCTCATACCAAGGTGGTCATAATGAATATTTTAAATATGTAAGAGATCTTTTAGATGAAAGAGGTGCTCAAAATATTAGAATTTTTGGTGGAGGTGGAGGTGTTATTACACCCCCAGAGATTGAAGCGCTCCACAAATGTGGCATTACAAAACTTTATAGTCCGCAAGATGGAATGCAGATGGGACTTGAAGGAATCATTGATGATATGATTGAACGAGCGAAGCATTCGACAACCAATGAGACTGACTTTTCAAAATTAGCAGATAAAAAATTATCAATACATGATCTAGCGAAAGTCATTACATTTATTGAAGATAAAAGTGAACTCCCTTTTGTTATTAAGCAAGCTGATACTCCAGTGTTAGGAATAACGGGTACTGGTGGAGCTGGTAAGTCATCTTTGATTGATGAGTTGTTATTAAGATTTCATCAATACTACCCCGACAAGAAAATTGCACTGGTAAGTGTTGATCCAACCAAGAAGAAAACCCAAGGAGCATTACTTGGAGATAGAATTCGCTTGGGAAGTGCAAGTTATGAAAATATTTTTGTTCGTTCTCTTGCAACCAGAAATTCAAAGACAGAATTATCGCCTCAAATTAAAAATGTCGTAGACTTTATGAAGACACAGGACTTCGACTTAATCATTGTAGAAACTTCTGGAATTGGACAGGCCAGTGATGAAATAACAACCGTGGCTGATAAGTGTATTTATGTAATGACCCCTGATTTTGGAGCTCAATCTCAACTTGAAAAAATAGAAATGTTGGAATCGGCTGAGTTTATAGTTGTTAATAAATTTGAAAAGCCAAGAGCGGAAGATGCCCTTCGCGATGTAAAGAAACAGTATAGAAGAAATCATAAGCTGTTTGCTAATCACCCTGGCAGTCCAAGTGATTCAGAGCTACCTGTCTATGGAACGATGGCTTCAAAATTTAATGATCTTGGTGTAAATGCATTATTTAAAGATATAATAACAAGCTTTAACCTTCCTTATTGTGAAGCTTTAAATATTTTAAAATCTGAAAAAGAACCTAAAATTAAACAAGCAATTATACCGGCGAAACAAATAAACTACCTAAGAGAAGTTTCCGAGTCAGTGCGAAGCTATAATAAAGAAACAGAAAGACTTACAAGCCTTATGAGTGATTATGATGCTTGTACTCGCGCACAAGTTTTGGTGAAAGATCATTCGGCCATTGAACTTCTATCTAATAAATCAAAAGAGCTGAAAGAGATTATTGGGGGAGAAAGCTTTTCACTTATAAAACTGTTTGATGAAACCGTTAAAAAATATCAATCAGGAGAATTTACTTATAAAGTAAGAGATAAAGAGATAAAAGTACCAACAAAGTACACATCTTTGTCCATGCAAGAAATTCTTACTGTGGGTGTTCCAAGCTTTTCAAACAATGCAGATAAGTTAGCTTTTATTCGTAGAGAAAATATTCCTGGTTTTTTTCCATTTGCTGCGGCTATTTTTCCTTTTAAAAGAAAAGATGAGGATCCAAAAAGAATGTTTGCTGGAGAGGGGGGACCTTTACGAACAAATAAAAGATTTCATTATTTGTCGGCAAATGACTCTGCTAAAAGATTGTCAACGGCGTTCGACTCAGTAACATTGTATGGGCAAGATCCAGCAAAAAGACCAGATATTTATGGAAAAATTGGTGAGTCAGGTGTCTCAATAGCGACTTTAAAAGATATGGAAGATTTATTTTCAGGATTCGATTTAAAATCCCCAAGTACATCAGTATCGATGACGATAAATGGTCCTGCTCCGATTATTCTTGCAATGTATATGAATACAGCGATAAATCAAAGTTTAACAGAAGAAGAAAAAAAAGATCCAGCTAAAAGAATTGAAGTTATGCAACAAGTTCGTGGAACAGTTCAAGCTGATATTTTAAAAGAGGATCAGGCTCAAAATACATGTATTTTTTCTTTGGAGTTTTCATTGAAACTCATGGGAGATGTTCAAGAATACTTTTGTCATAATAAAATTAAAAACTATTATGCAGTTTCTATTTCGGGTTATCATATTGCAGAAGCTGGAGCTAACCCTATTACCCAATTAGCTCTAACCCTTTCAAATGGATTTACATTTGTTGAGTATTACTTGAGTCGTGGATTAAAGATTGATGAGTTTGCAAGCAGCTTATCTTATTTTTTCTCAAATGGACTTGATCCTGAGTATACTGTTATTGGAAGAGTTGCGAGAAAAGTTTGGGCCATTGTTATGCGAGATAAATATGGTGCAAATATTAAATCCCAAAAATTAAAATATCATATTCAAACATCAGGTCGGTCTTTACATGCCCAAGAAATTGACTTTAATGATATAAGAACAACTTTACAGGCATTTTTGGCCTTAAGCGATAGTTGTAATTCCCTGCATACGAATGCCTATGATGAGGCCATCACAACACCAACGGAAGAATCAGTTCGAAGAGCTATGGCCATTCAAATGATTATTAATAAAGAATTTGGTTTAAATAAAACGGACAACCCTTTGCAAGGGTCTTTTATTGTTAATGAACTGTGTGAAATTGTCGAAGAAGCTCTGTTAAGTGAATTCGAAAGAATATCCGATAAAGGTGGCGTGCTTGGGGCGATGGAAAGCATGTATCAAAGATCTAAGATTCAGGAAGAATCCTTATATTACGAATCCTTAAAAGACTCCGGAGAGTTTCCCATTATTGGAGTCAATACGTATATCGCTGATAATATTGATGAACAAATGCAACAAGAAATAGAACTTACCCGAGCAAGTAATCAAGAGAAAGATGAACAAATTTCTAGGCTAAACTCCTTTAAAGAAACACATCAAAATCAAAGCGAAGCTTATTTAGAAAAAATTAAAGAGGTTGCTTTACGGGATGAAAATATTTTTGAAGTTTTACTGGAGGCCGTTAAATATTGTAGCCTCGGTCAAATTACAGATGTGCTTTATGAAGTTGGTGGAAAATATCGAAGGAATATGTGATGAAAAAATCAGCTCTATACACCAAAGGCGGAGACACCGGAGAAACTTCTCTGGTGGATGGTAGTAGAACGTCTAAGGCGAGTGATAGAATTTCTCTTTATGGAAATGTAGATGAGCTAAACTCTCATGTTGGTTTTTTATTATCTCTTATACAAGAGGAGAA
>JABJPQ010000631.1 GCA_018663815.1 Halobacteriovoraceae bacterium
CTTGAGAAAGATTATGATTATGTCTTTGAAATGGACTGTGACTTTTCTCATAATCCAAAAGACATATCACTTCTTCTAGAGGCCGCACAATCAAGTGACCTTGTCATAGGTTCACGATATATTAATGGAATTCGTATCATCAATTGGCCATTTCGCAGGCTTCTACTTTCATACTGTGCTAGCTTATACACCAGATTTATAACAGGAATAACGGTCTTGGACGTTACAGGTGGATTCAAATGTTTTTCACGTAAAGCCCTTCTCTCTATAAACCTAGATAAGATTATTTCAAATGGATATTCCTTTCAAGTGGAGCTAAATTTTAAAATTTGGTCCAAAGGACTTCAAATAAAAGAAGTCCCCATTGTTTTTGAAGAAAGAAGAGATGGCCAATCAAAAATGCATGGTGGAATAGTCAGAGAAGCAATTTTTGCAGTAATCATGCTTAGAATAAGAAAAATATTTGGAACACTACACTAATGCTCGATTTACTAAATTCATTCGACACTAAGCTTTTTCTTGCTTTAAATCAAACGAACTCCCCTTTCTTTGATCAAATTATGTTGAATGTTTCCTACAACAAAATCCTAATGTTTGGGATAATTATGAGCTGTTTTATCCTAGGAATATACTACTTCAAACAAAAATTCTTCATTGCATTTCTATTTTGTATTTTAAGTTTTGGAGTAAGTGACCTTGTTTCGACACGAATATTCAAAAATGGGTTTAAAAGATTAAGGCCTTGCCATAATCCTCTACTAAGTCAAAAAGTTTACCTAGCTGGACAAAACTGTTGGGGTGGGAAATATGGATTTGTTTCATCGCATGCTGCAAATACATTTACTGTCGCGATGTTCTTTTGGCTCTTATTTCGAAGAAAAAATCGTTTTATTTTTTCGCTCTTTTTTTATGCTACTCTCGTTTCGTACTCACGCGTATATCTAGCAAGACATTACCCAGGAGATATCCTCGTTGGAGCATTGCTCGGCCTTTCCATTGGATACATAGGGTTCAAAGCTTACATCAAAATAAAAAATCATTTTTCTAAATTTATATATATATGATTTCCCTTTACAGTTATATTTTCTAGTTTTAAATTCCTGGCCATATCCAAAAGAGTCCTTTTAACAGAAAAAATACCTAACTTAGCTTTACGTATATTTATGTCTATTATTTTTGCATCCTTATCAATATTAATACTTCCATTTAATCGAAGCCAAAGATTAATGTAAGAGTCAATTTTAGCAGTACCTTTAAATTCATTTTTCTTTACATCAAAATTAATAGAACGAACAATCATGGGAAGCTTTTGAAAAATTCCTTTCGCAAAAACTTGCTTCACTTCAGGTAAAATCGTTGGGTTTTCTTTTTGAAGTAAATCAAAAACAACATCATCAAAATTTTTAAACTCTAACTTTTTCACCTTTAGATTAGCATTTAAAAGCATTCCATCAACAACTGTAATATCCTCATCATCTGGGATAGGTAGACTTCTAACATCTGTCTCAAACCTTATATCCTCAAGGTGATAACGCTTAGGTGAGACATAAAGATCAAGAATATCACTTTTAATAGTGAACAGTTTACTGTTTGAGCTAATATTTAGTTCTTCAAAAGTAAATGCTTTAAAAACATTAATAAAACTAAAATCAAATACGAGTTCAACTGTTGTATTAGGATCACTGATAACTAGGTTTTTCTTCTTTTTATTAATCTCAATTGTAATATCTTTATGTGATATTTTGGCTGCATTAGGAATAATATAATAAGCCTTTTCAGCAGAGGCACTTCCCTTATCATCTAAAAAATCACCATGCATATGTTGGATGTTAATGGTTGGATAAGCAGCAAATGCAGACTTTATGATTAGAAAACTTAATACAACATACTTCACACATCACCTCTTTTGTTTTTTACGATCACCGCATGTATAACATTTACGTTTTTTCATTATTCTCATTTTATTAATTCTTTTATAAAAAGCATCCATGGCACTTTTTGCTGAGTCATTTTCGATTAACCAAGCAAACTTTTTAACGGCTGGAAAAAATAGGATCAAATACTCTACAACCTCTCTCCCTCGATGAACCTTACCCTTTGTATCAATAAGATGAATCTCTTCTTCACATTCATCTTGCTTGAGTTCAGGAAAATCGAGGTACACCGACTGATCCTGAACCGCTCTAAAAGCAATTTTCTTATCGCTATCTAACATCGACAAAGCTTTTTTAAAGCGGATACAAAGATCACACTCAGAGTCAAATAAGATGGTAATTTTCGTATCCATATATCTCCTAGCCTACTTGAATAAACTTATCTCTAGAAATGCTTGATAAACTTTTTTGAAGCCACCCATTTGATACTTCTCTTTGTCTATTACTGATCTTAAAATATCATCCGTAATGGCATCCCCCTCTTTTTTAAGCCTGAAAATGTGATCAATTAAATCATGAGCGAAAATAAAAACACATGATAAACTATGAATATTTGAAACGGAGATTCCTTTTGGATACCCGCTTCCATCCGATTTTTCGTGATGCTCCTGCAAAATACGATCAACATCAGGAGGAAAAGACTTTATCAATTTTAAGATTTCACTTGCTTCAATTGGATGAGTCCTTAAATGCTCATTTCCTTCAAGATGCATTTCATCAAAGTTTAAGCTTTTGATTGTAGCATCATGAAGAAATCCTGCTAAAACAAGTTTATTTCTTGTTGCTGGAGAATCCCACGGGGTCTTGGTTAATAATGCGACTGAAATCAATGACACCCCCACACTATGAGCTGTTAAATAGCAGTCTTTATCTGAGAAGATATGTCTCTCAAAGTCATTCAGTTTGTTATTTTTTTCAAAAACATCGAGAGTAAAATCAACACTGTTTTGAGCTGCTCGAATTATTTTTTCTGATAACCCAAGATCTTTAATCGTTGATAAGATGACTGCGTGAGTATCATGTATTTTATCCTCATCAGATAAGTTTTTATTCGTCAGAATTTTAGTAATATCATCACAGATACTTCTCACGTATTTTTGAGCATCCTGTTTATTAATCAAAAAGTGAGTTATCCCTTTATCAGTGTATTTATCATACTCTGCCTTGGAGAATTCATCTCCGGTATTAAAAATTTTTAATTCTTTTTCATTTCCTATTTCAACATAAATATCACATGGGAATTTATTAAATTTAAGCAGAAGGTCTAGTGTGATTTTTATTCTTTTATCATCTTTAATTTCAACTTGTTCATCTAGAATACCTTTTTCTTGTAATAGAATAATTAACTTTTCTAAGCCCTCAATTAAGAGAGGCTTGGCAATCTCTAAAAGTAAATTTTTGGTATTTTTAAAAACATCATTTTCTTCAGTCCCTACCGAACTACAAAAAACAAATGGTGTTGGGTCATTCGCATTTAATAGGTATTGATAAACAGAATCACCACCTCCATTTGGCATATGATAGTCGCAAGTCATAAAATCAAAGTCTTTATTTTCCTTTAATAACTCAATAGCTTCGATACCACTTTCTGCGTGAATAAACTCACCGTCAAACTCACAACTCAAGGCAAGTTCGATTACATCTCGAATATCTTGGTAATCATCAACGATCAATACTTTCATAAAGTAATATTAACCTCTTTCAGATTTTCTTGAATATCTATGAATTCAGTTTTTAGTGTTTCTAATTTATTTTTGAAAACAAGTTTGTACTCACCTGGGTTTAAAACCAAGTGATACATACCTGTTTGATGGCCAACATATCGTTGTAATAATAAATTCGAATTAAGTTTAAAAATATCTATTGTAAAATCTGAAACAGCAATTGTGTTCTTTACAACCTGTCCTCTAACTCCACTCAAACTTAATCTTTCTAAAAGGTGTTGCCATCCAGCTCTATTTCTAATGACTGTTTTTTCTCGCCATTTATTAAATTTAGGATGAAACCCTTGGCTACGACTATTTAGTTCAATAACATAAGGGATTACCTGGAATGCTTCATACATCCAGTCAATATCACCTCCGTCAGCATTATAGAGAAGCTCCCATGCTGTCCCCGCTTTATAATTTAATTTAGTAGCTATCTGTTTTCCGATTTTTTCTACAACCTCTTTATTTGACGTTTTTTTGTCTCCACATCCCAATGGATAAATAACAAGCTCAGAGTATGAGTGATAAGAAATATCAAAGAC
>JABJPQ010000632.1 GCA_018663815.1 Halobacteriovoraceae bacterium
CGAGCAAAGAGAGACAGTCATTAATGTTCTAACTAAGAAAGCTAAAATACTTATGAAGGGGTATCAAAAACATCAAAACCTTCGTCATTTCGATGAAGTAGAACGGATATTTCTTAAGGTGGGATTTTTTTCATAAAAGTTGATGTATTTCTTGGCAGGTCTAATTAACTTTGAAGAGATGCCCTTGTATTAAAATGATTTTTTGCGAACACAAGACACCACTATCGAGCGTTGATATTCGTAAATTTGCCAATGATTTAAGGATGATATAGCTCATGTTTATGTCTTTTCCCCACAACTATTTGATTTTTTTAGCCATTAAAAAGACCCTATAGTTATATTGTAATCCACCCTACAATAATATCAGATTAGATTTATAAGCATAAAGGTGAAATCATGAAAAATTTATTTCTGTTATCGTCATTTTTGATAGTAATGATGTTTCTCTCAAGCTGTGTTAACGAAGTAACAATAGATAGTCATGAAGGTACTGAAGAAAAAAATGAATGCCTTTCTGATTGTCCACCACCAAACAATGTTTCAGATCAATACTTACGTCAATCGAATTTTGATCTTCCATTATGTGTACATAAAGGAAGTGGTAGAGATATTCAAGTTGGTCCAGGAAAAGCCTATGAAAACATAAGTAATGTTGACTGGAACAATTTAATTGCCGGGGATACAGTTCGAATTTTTTGGAAATCTACGGCCTACAATGAACGTTTTTTAATTAAAGGAAAAGGTACTAAAGATCAGCCAATCAGAATTTGCGGTGTTCCGAGTGACAATGGAGATCTTCCCATTATAAGTGGTGAAAACGCACTATTGCGCTCTGACTTAGATTTTGGTGGATATGCACCAATGCAAAATTTGGGTGTGATCACAATTTATGATAGCACTTGGAAGAGTCGTCCCGCTAATATCTCCATCGAAGGACTTCACTTAAAAAGTGCCCATCCCTCTTATTCTTTTTACAGAACAAATACCAATCCCGATACATATGAAACAGGAGCAGCAGGGATAAGAATCCAAGAAGGAGAAAATATATCAATTAGAGGGAATATAATTGAAGATTGCGGTAATGGTATTTTTGCCATGTCAAAATCTGATAATAGAGAAGCTCTTAGCGAGAATCTATTAATAGAGGGAAATCATATTTTTAATAATGGAGTCTCTGGAAGAGATAGAGAACACAACCTCTATATTCAAGGGATTAATGTCACCTATCAATACAATTACTTTGGAAGAAACAAAGCAGGATCTCTGGGTGGAAACTTAAAAGATAGAAGTGCTGGAACAATTATCAGGTACAATTACTTTGAAGGACATCAAAGATTTTTAGACTTGGTTGAGGTGCAAGATCACGAAAATTGGGTCTTAGAAAGTGAGTATATTAATTCTCTTGCAGGAGGAACTCCTGATCCAGAACAAATAGCGTTTATCCGTGATGTTTATCTCAATTATCAAAAAGCATATGTTTATGGAAACCTTTTAAAAATTAAAGGTTCAATTGACGGAAGGCTATTGATTCATTGGGGAAATGATAGCATCCCAGAGAATACGAGAAAAGGTACACTTTATTTTTATCATAATACTGTTTCAATTGAGTCCGATCAAAACACCCATTGGAATATGACCCTCTTTGATATTTCAACAATTGAAGAGAGTGTTGAATGTTTTAATAATATCGTTCATATTAAATCTGAAACTGCAGGGGAAAGCGCTTCAACCCTAAACCTAACTCGTTCAGGGGTTAATGGAGCTCTCAACCTAGGCCGTAATTGGATCAGTAATGGATATATTAATGGAGGTGGTACAGTAAATGGATTAAATAATCTTTTAAATGTTATCGATGGAGATACACCCATAGATCTCATTACCTTAAAACTTACTAATGATTCAACAGCTGGTGGGAACGCTCAAATATTACCACTTTATCTAGATAATATAATTTTTGAATATGCAGCCCACCAATCGAATAAAGAAAGAACGAATCTTGTCGATATTGGGGCTTATGCTAAATGAAATGATTCCCCTCCTCATTTTTAGAAAAATTGGCGCCAGTTAAAGATAAAAAGGTGATAATTTTCAATGACGAGTATCTTCAAAATTTAAATTGCGATAGAATTAAAGTAAAAGATAACTTAAGTAAGAATCTATAGTTAAAGATTGCCTAAGTTTGTTTCCAAAGCTGAACAATAGAGATCTGGCTTGAACAGTAATAGATTTGTATTTCAAAAGCTTGATAAGTGGTAGATTCTTGTTTTTGTGTGTATTGGTTAAGCTTTTTCTAGAATATTGTATCTTCGTACTTTAATAATTTGGGTGGCAAAGGCATATCTTGATCATTAACCGAGCCTGTCCATTGCTCCCATGTTGCAAGGATTTCCCGAGTAGTTCGTCGGGTAAGGTTCTAATTTGATCTTTTGGGGTTCTACAAGAGCTAATTTTTTTACTCAAAACTGTTAAATCTATAATTAACACATCCATGCGTTTTGTAAGCCTATGAACTTTCAATAACTTCAACTTAAATGATATAGAGGCCTTAAGGTGTTAAATAATTAATCACTTTTTATAACAGTTACAAATCATACAATATCTTCCCCAAATGAACGAACTACTTATTATAATCGTAGTTGTAAAATAACGTTATAAAGGAATTCATGAAATTAGCACTTATCATTTTATCTCTTGTTTTTATAACCTCTTGCGGAAGAGTCGAAGAACTCGAGAAAAAAACGGATAATATGGAAAATACGATGGAGAAGATGGATTCCACTGTAGATCATATGGATTCTAATATGACTTCAATGTATTTCCAGGTCAGGCAAAGTGATTTTGAAGAAAAAAGGACCAAACAAATGTCCATTTTACTCAACTCAAACTCTGGCATGGGGCAAAAGTTGGCAGCAGCGGAAAAGTACTTTTCAGCCTTTGAATATCAATTATGGACTAACGTTGGACGAGATACATTGGAGTATAGAAATCAAATGATCGCTGAGGCTTTAGAAGAGTTTTACCAGTTGATGGGTGATATCTTTAATGGCTATGATGTTATGTCGCCTACTTTACTAGATGATGCAAACCCAAGGACTAAAGCGTTTTATGCCCTTGCCACTAAGATTCACTCTATTAATATTTATCAAGAAAACCTTGTTGCGAAGAGTAAAGGTTTAAAGCTGATCTCATTGTTTGATGTTATTCAAGCGGGACTTCAAAATGAAAGACAAGATGCACCCCTTGAGATAGTGGATGAGGTTATTTTACGAGGTATAAATCAAGAGGTTACTGAAGCGCTAATTAATGCTCGGATGAATTACTTTTTAGGACTCGCACTTAAAAATATGACAGACAAACATAAGATGGGATTTTGGGCCAAAGCTAAGGGACTCGTATTCAGACTTTTTAGCGGTCGTATTGGAGAACTAGAACCCAAGACAGTTTTAAATGATCAGAACCAAGTAACCAAAGAGTATATTGTGGAAAAACTTGAAAAAGCAGTTAGGGCCAAAGAAGTTTTATCAACAAATAATCTTACTGTTCGAATAGATCGATCATTGGAAAGTATAAGCTCAAATCTTGCCAGGTATAAAACCAAAGATGCTTTAAACCAAAAAATTTATCAGACACTTGATCAACTTAGAAAGTAAATTTTCCTAGTGTTCATGGGCAATCTTTCGCCTATTTGGTCTGTAATATGTTCGAGGACTATAATCTTCAAAATCTGAAATTTTGGACATATAGATACAAGCATATCTTTCAATTTGTGAAGCATAAACACTTGGTTCGACACCTGCTCGCATAACTTCCCCCCAGTATGGGTTGAAGTTAGACTCATATGATTTAATAAGTTTTGCAATTTTTTTATCAATGACCTCAACTTCGTCGAACTTTGCAAACACTTCTTTTTTATTAACGTCTTCACCGAACTCATGTTCTTTTGCATAAAGGTGATCAATTTGCTTTTCAATGGTAAGTTTTTGTTCCATCAGGGTGTCTATCTCGACACTAATGTCCTTAGTTCCTTTATAGGCTAAAACTTCAGTATTGAGTTCCTCTATGATAAGGGCCGTTCTCCAACCACAGGACTTTTTTAATTTTACAATATCGCCGTAGATATGATCTCCAAGGTAAAGAATCTCATCGCCATTTAAGTTATAGTCAGTTTGAAGTTTAGTTGCGTACCCACCTTGAAAAATTCCACCTTCTACTTTTGCATCAAAATTTTCCATCATGGCCGTATTGGGATCAACTCTGAGGTAGGGCATTTTATCAGTGAAAAACCTAGGTTTAGCCGATAGGGTGATTGTTAATTCAAATAAATCTTCCCATCTTTTGTGTTCTTTTAAATAGGGGTTAATAGTATAATCTAGTAATAGTTTCGTGTATTTATAATCAGAATTTGTTATAATCCAAAGCCTTTTTTCGTATTTTTTAAATCTCTCTAACACCTCAACTGTTTTTGAACTCTTAATGACAAAACGCTCAAGGTCCTCAGCAACTGCGGACTTTAGCGATCCATCTCGATGAGCAATATCTACAGCGTAAGTAACGTCATCAGCAAGGGTTGCATACTCTGGTAGTTCTAAATCTGGTCGTTTGTCTTTGAGGTCAACAAGTTGGGCAAATAAGATTGTATGCGCGATAGAAAAAGCGGTGTCTATACTTGTGTATTGTGGGTCACTTAAATCTACCGTGGAGCCTTTATATATTCTTAATTGTTGTTTGTGATTAAGCTCTTTAGTTCCGTGATAGGTATGTTTTATTTTATTGTACAACGAAACTTTTAGAATATTACCATTTACCTTATCGACTATAAGCCCTCTAATTGCTCGATTAAAATCAAAGTTAAATTTTTTAATTTCATTAGGATACTCTTTATCTTCAATGAGTTTTTTGACAGAGGTGTGAAATGTTAACTCCTCAAACTGTTCTGTATGATACTCCACTAAAGTGTGATCCATATCAAACCCAATAACTTTAATATGTTTCATGTTGAGAACTCTATTTACAAATATACTCATTTATTACCTTTCTTAATATTAATAACTTACAAGGATTTTCCTACGCCGGTGGCCATGAGTCAATAGGCTCTACGCACCGTGTAGATACGTTATTTGGTAGTAAGTGTGAAATTATTACATGCTTTTGAACAGAGCTAAGACAATGTAAGAAATTCTCCCTAGTCTGTCTTAAATCATGCATCGGGAGGGGGAAACTTATGCAAATTTCAAGTAAATATTTAGTATTGCTACTAACTTTGGTTATATTATCAAGTGCCAAGGGCAATGTTAAAAGTGCAAGAATTGTATATGGAGAAGATAATAGAATAGAGACTTACAATGCCACCAAATTTCAAAAGAGACTGGCTAAGTCCACTGCTGGTATGTTTAAAAACCTAGATCTTGTCTCTTTTGGGCAATTTGCTATGATGCCACCGAAACCTATATCTGACTCCTGGGAGCTATGTAGCGATGAACGATTTTCAAAACAGCCCTCAGCTGCTTTGTGTTCAGGATTTTTGGTTGGACCAGATCTACTGGTGACTGCAGGACATTGTATTATCAATCAAGAAGCTTGTGATGGTGCTACATGGGTCTTTGATTACAAAGTTAATAAAAAAACAAACCGCACCAATATTATTATTCCCAATAAAAATATTTATAAATGTAGTAAGGTGATTGAAGCAATTCAAGTTAATCTAGAGAGTGGTAACAAGAGAGACTTTTCACTTATAAAGCTTGACAGAGTTGTGGTTGATAGAGCTCCTCTTACTTACAGAACGACAGGAAAAGTATCGAAAAAAACGGAAATGCTAGTAATTGGTCATCCTTCTGGACTTCCTCAAAAAATAGCGGGTAACGGTTATATTTTTGATAACACATTAGAAAGTACATTTAAAACAAACTTGGACACCTTTGGTGGCAATTCAGGCTCAGCTGTTTTTGATGCTAAGTCAGGGCAAGTTGAAGGTATCTTGGTTAGAGGAGCAAAAGATTATAATGAAGCTGACTGCGGTATTAGAGTTAATAAAGTTGTTGAAGATATCCAAGATAAAGATAACCTTGGTGAGTGGGTTTCTAGAATTACCGATATTCCAACTTTAGTAAAAACAAAACAATTAATTGCTGCTTCTAAGGTCGGAAATCTTAAGCAAGTTGAATTATTAAGCTCAGAGCTTAGAACAATTAATCTGTATGATAATGCTAAAAATAATGCTCTTCATATTGCAATTAAAAACGGACATAATGATATTGTGGACTTATTAATAAATAAAAAAATAAATATAAATGCTCAAAACTTAAAAGGTGAGACCCCTTTGCATATGGCCGCTTTTGTAAATAACCACTATGTTGCTGATCTCCTAGTTGAAAAGGGTGCAAATATTCTTATCAAAGATAATTTTGGTGCATATGCCAGTGAAAGAACGAATTATTTTGCTTTTAGATTGAGATCTAAATTAAGACGTAATCAGGAAAAAGAAATAAAACGACGTAAGGAAAAGAAATAAATTACACTTCTTTTTTTACGATCAAAGATAAAGGGAAATCAATATGGTTTCCCTTTATCTTTGGTCTGCACCTATATCCCAGCTGGTAGCTTTAAAATTACCATCGATATCAAAAGTATATCCATAATTTGCGTCACTTGCTAGATTTACACCTTTTGCTATTGCATCTGTATCTGTTACGGCCAAATGAAAATCATCCCCAGCTTCATTTTCAAAGTTTATACTAACGTTCTGTGAACTTGTGCCTGGGGCATCAGCATTATTTGATATATTATTGCTGGAGCTAGCATCAAAGGATCCTCCAAAGCACGCCGTGGTACAGGTTTGAGCTAGATTGTTTTTTGCAATGACTATACCTTCATACCTTCCAATTCCATTGTTAACGTTAACAATAGTATTGTTGGATACATAAAAAACTGCAGAATTGTTACTATAGGATAAGAATGCATAGCTTTCTAAATCATAAAAAATATTATGATGGACTTTGAATACACCACCAGGGGAGTCATTGGAGTCACCATAGAAGCCGGAGTGGGCTCCACCTCCACCACCAGAGCGCATAATATTGTTACTAACCTCAACATCCACAACAATATTGTCAGCATTTATACTTTTTACACAACTCGAATTGCTATGAGTTCCTGTTATTTGTAATTGCAAACCCTCAACTTTAAAATGTCTGATACTGTAGCGAATTGTGTCTTGATAACTATTATAAGTAACACGTTCAGCAGTAGCTTTGGTGTTATCCCAAACACCACTATGACGTTGAGTTTCACCAACTTCATTGGAAAGTGAAGGAGCAAAAAGTTTTACATAATTTTTAGTATCGGTTATCCAGTCCTCAACCCAAATTTGATTGTTTACTGCATCCGCATATAAGGCGACAAACCATACTTCATTTGCGCCTGAAGTTGTAATATCGTAAGTAGCTCCATGCGTATCAAAGTTTTCTAGCGCATTGGCAAAGGCCGTATTTTCAGTGTTATTTCCAACTGATGTGACAGCTGAAACCTCTGTGTAGGCGCGAAAAACACTCCATGTTGAGTCATTTGTGATTGATAGGGCGTCAGCTCCAGCTGCATTTCTAACTTGAAAAACTGTATCAGAAGACCGTCCTGTGATAAATGCAATCTTACTATCCGTATCGTATTGAATGGCATCACCAATTCCAATATTTAAAGCAATTGCAGTTGCAAACGTTGCTGTTTTTCCACTTATAGTTAGGTTATTTGTCCCAGCTCCAGTATCTAAGGAACTCGTATTTCCATAGCCAACTGACCTTGCAATAGGAGTTGCACCTACAATATTAAACCACTCAGAGTTTGCTGAAGTTAGCCCCGTACTGGTGGCCGTAAGTTGATAATTATTTAGATCTAGATCTAACGTAATATCATCAAAAACTACAATCCCGGCTACAGCGGCAACAGTCAGTGTCCCACCTAGCACGGCCGTGCCTGGGAGTGGGTTACCACCAGTTGATAAGGCCAAGGTTACGTTTGCATTTGAGTTAAATAAATTATTTGAAATATCTCTTAGCTCAACGATTATCTTTGGGTTTATGGCTTCATTTTGTTTGGACAGAGTTGGTTGTTGAGTAAAAACAAGTTGGGTAGCACTTGGTGGTGGAGGATCGATTGTGAAGTTAACTGTAACTGTGTTTGAAACAGTAGAACCTATAACAATGGTGTAATCAAAACTAGCCGCTCCGGTATAACTGGCTTCTCCGGTGATACCTACCTGGCAAACTCCAGCACTACAGGCACAATCAACTGTACTTGTGGCATGAACTAAATTTGATATTGAGCAACTTGTTGCCTGCTCGGTTGATGTGTATTCAAGTTGAATGAGGCTTTGGCTATCTTGGGTGAGATTTGCGGGTGTAATGTTTTGAGCAACTGGTGTTACTGTGTCTGCGACATTATTATCAATATTAACTTCGCCTTGTTCATCTGCAATATCTACACCTATCTGACTTGTACAGCTAATAAGAAAAGTGAATATTAATAACCAGATTAGATTTTTCATCTCATTATCCATTTCGGTTTCTATTTTAACATATTAAGTAGTCTCTAAGTAAATACTCGTCATTTCAGGTGTTTATAAGTTATCGATTTGGATTATATAGTGGTTAATTTGTAAATACTGTATACTTAAGTTGGCAGTTTTAGCTTTATGCCCCTTTAAAGCTTTGAAATATGTTAATGGGAACAGTGTTTATAATTCAGCCCCACTCGATTAAATACGTTAATGTTGCTATAAAAATCACTATGAATAATCAATTTAATCAATTTAGTTTAACTCATGCACTTTTGGACAATCTTGACGAGCTTAAGTTTCACTCTATGACTCCAATTCAAGCACAATCACTTGGATACATCTTAGAAAATAAAGATGTAATAGGTCAGGCAAAAACTGGGAGTGGCAAAACGGCTGCGTTTGGTCTTGGCATTCTTAATAGCTTAGACACATCAACACCTAAAATAACAGGGTTAATACTTTGTCCTACGCGTGAACTTGCAGAACAAGTGGCCAAAGAAATAAGAACGCTAGCACGTAAGATGAAAAATGTTAAAATTTTAACCATTTGTGGTGGGGTTCAAGAAATTCATCAAGAAAAATCTCTTCAGCATGGAGCGCATATTATTGTTGGGACTCCAGGAAGAGTATTACGTCTTTTACGTAAGAACTTATTAGACTTTAGCTATGTAAAAACTTTTGTTTTGGATGAAGCGGATAGAATGTTGGATATGGGTTTTTATGATGATATCAGAAATATTGAAGAACATTTACCTCTTAAAAAACAAACTCTCTTATTTTCAGCAACCTACCCTCCAGAGATTGGACAGCTAAGCCAAGGAATACAAAAAGATGCGATTGAAGTAAAAGTCGATACAGAACATGAAGAAAATATTATAGCGCAATATTTTTATGAAGTCGCAAGACATCAGGATAAAAAAGAAGCCTTACTTAAGGTGTTAGGACATTACAAACCAGATCGGCTCATTGTTTTTTGTAAAACGAAACAAATTACAGATGACGTTGCAAAGTTTTTAAACAGACACGAAATCTTTGCAGCAGCGATTCACGGTGATTTAGGTCAAAATGAACGCACGACTGTTTTAACAAAATTTACCAACAGAAGTTTATCTGTTCTGGTTGCAACAGATGTTGCAGCAAGAGGACTAGATATTGAGGACCTCGCGGCAGTTATTAATTTTGACTTACCTGCAGACCCAGAAATATATATTCACCGAATAGGAAGAACAGGAAGAGCTGGTTTAAAAGGAAGTGCTTTTAGTTTTTTTGTAGCTAAAAATATTTATAAACTAGAGTCGATTGAAGATTATACACAACGACAATATAAAGTTGAAGATCTTAATACTATAGAGCTGTCAAAATATGAGCAAGTTCCACCAATGAAGACAATGTATGTGGGTGGGGGAAAGAAAAATAAACTCAGACCTGGCGATCTTCTGGGTGCCATTGTAGGAGTAGGTAAAGTTGATTCATCTGATGTTGGAAATATTTCAGTTTTTAATATTTTAAGTTATGTTGCTATTAAAAGTGATAAAATAGAACAAGTGATTACTAATCTTCAAAGCGGAACAATTAAAAACAAAAAATTTAAAGTCGGATTGGCCTAAAGTGAGTAAGACTGATGTGTAATAAAAAGATACTAATAATTATGATGAGTTTGTTTAGCCTTGTTTCTTACTCTAAAAACTCACAAGAGAAAGGGCTAGAGATCGCCACTAAGGTTCAAGACGCTAATAATCAGTTTCTAGGAGAAATCAATACTACGAAAATGATTCTTATCGATGCCTATGGAGCGCAGACAGTGCGCAAGATGAAAGGTAAGATCTTAGAAGTAGAAAATGATGGGGATAAATCCCTAAGCACCTTTTTAGAACCCTTAGATGTGAAAGGCACAAAGATGTTAACTTGGTCGCATAAACAAAAAAATGATGATCAATGGTTATACTTGCCCTCTCTAAGAAGAGTAAAAAGAATTAGTAGTAGCGGTCAAAGTTCTTCGTTTATGGGAAGTGAGTTTAGTTTTGAAGACCTTGGAAGCCAAGAGGTAGAAAAATTCACTTATAATTATTTAAAAGATGAGACCCTAGGTGATAGTCTTACTTGGGTTTTGGAAAGAACCCCGATTAGAAAAAGTGGTTATAGCAAACAAATCGTTTGGACCTCAAAAAAAATGCTTACCCCACTTAAAATTGAATACTTTGACCGAAGAGAAAAGCTTCTTAAAACCGCCGTGTTTTCTGACTTCAAAGAGTATAGCATAAAAAAGAAAAAGATGTTTCGTGCAAATAAAATTCATATGAAAAACATTCAAACAAAAAAAGAGTCTATCTTTTTATGGGAAACTCGTTCACTAGGGAGTGTAAGCTCATCTCGTGAATTTATGAAGCGATCGCTAAAGTAGAATAATATGGTGAAGTTGATCTTTATTATCTTAGTTATTCCTTTAAACGGCATGGCCGAAAGTTTTACCCAAGGTCAAATCTCTTTTGAGTATCGTCGCTTTGAAGACGATATGACCTCCGAAACTCATGATGAGCAGATCTCTGTTTTTTCGAGGATAGATACAAAATATCAGCAGGCAAAAAATAAATTTGTCTTACGGGCGTATGCTAGAGTTCATAGCGGTAAGAGTGGACAAGATATTGTCGTTGCTGAAGATCTATATTACTCAACAGAGGTGAAAGATTTTATTGAACTAGGTGCAGGTTATAAGATATATAATTGGAGTAACTTAGAAGTCTTTAGACCAGCTGATACAGTTAATTCTAAAAACCTTGATACGGATATTGAAAAATTTGAAAAAATTGGTGAACTATCTTTATACGCTAATATGTTTATGCCAAATGGACAGCTTAGTATTTATTTTTTTCCCAAAAGCGCAGATCCTTTGTTTCCTACAAAAGAGTCACGCTTTGGACTAAACATTCCTGTGGAAGATCCTATCTGGGTTGATAAAGACGGCCATACTTCAAACTGGAATAACTCAGGAGCCATTAGGTTTACACAATCATTGGGCGCAGTTGATTTTCAAGCTCATATTTTGAATCATTATGATCGTGACTATTTCATTTTAGGCTTAAACGATGAACTCGCAGTTGTTCCTTATTTTTTTCGCGTTAATGAGTCCTCTGTTGGGTTACAGCATTCTGCTGATCAATACTTAACAAAGTTTGAAGTAACACATAAAAACTATCAAGATGAGAGTGAAGTATTATCAATTGTGGGTACGGCTGTTAAGCCTAAAGATTTCTCAGTTGCAGCACTTGGGTTAGAGTATGATCAAAGCTTTGATCATGGGTCCACAGGTAAGATCTTGATTGAATACCAAAGAATACTGGGGGTAAGCCTATACGAGAGATCGATTCTTTCGGTCTTTCAAAATGATCTCTTTGTAAATTACAGCTACAATCTTAATGATACTATGGGGACACAACTAAGCCTTGGGTCCTTCATCGATTTGGAGCGATCCCATGAGTTTTTACATATTGCAACTTATACGAGACGTTTATCCAATACTTGGAAATATAATATAAATATGAGACTCTTTGATGCTCCGATAAAGTCTAGTCCCGATGGAATGGAGATTTTAAATCAGAGTGATAGCCTAAGTTTTTCATTAGATCGATTTTTTTAGTCAAGGAAGTAACATGTCAGAAAAGTTTTTTTCATCATTAAATTATACCTTGGCCAATGAGGATAATACGGTAGAGGTTGAACTCGTCAAGAGATTAAGACCAAAGCATATTGTCAGTGTTTGTGGAAGTGGAGGAAGGGCCATTCCACTAGCAATGAAGGGAATTAAAAGTCTTACCTGTGTTGATCTAGTTGAGGAGCAATTAGCGCTTGCTAGGCTACGCTTAGAAACTATTAAGAGATTAAGCTATGATGATTTTTTATTTTTTTGGGGGTATCCACCTTTTAGATTCAATGAAAATCCCAATAAAAGAGAAGAATTGTTTCGATCACTTAAACTGACTAAGACAGATCTCGATTACTTTGTTGATATGTTTATGTTTCATAAGTGGCAATCTCTTCTTTATATTGGAAAGTGGGAGAGAACTTTTCGAACATTTTCAAAAATTGCTCAAAAATTACTTGGAAAAGATTTTGCCAAAATTTTTGACTTCACCACCATAGCAGAACAAAAAGAATACTATAATAATGGATTTAAAAAAAAGAGATGGTTGTTTCTTTTGTTTATTTTAGGAAATAAATCAATTTTTAATGCCCTTTTGTATAAGGGACATTTTGTGAAAAAAAATATTGTAGAAGGACATTTTGAGTTTTACAAAAATGCGTTTGAAAGATTGTTAACAACTCAACTTGCAAGAGAAAGTTTTTTTTTAGAACTTTGTTTTTATGGTGAGGTCGTTCACTCTGAAGCTCTCACTATTGAGGCGAAGCAAGAGGTTTTTAATGCTGTAAAAGAGAATGTTGAGTCGGGAATGGAGATCAGGTATGTTCAAAAAGACCTGGTTAAAGGTATTCTTGACTCAGATGTTAATTATGACTTTGCTTCTTTAAGTAATGTGCCATCTTATTTTAGTGGCGAAATGGAAAGAGATTTTTTACAGTTAATTTTACCCCGTTTAAACTCTGGTGCTGTCGTTGTCTATAGGTCATACTTAAGAGTACCTGAAGTGAATATGGATGGATTTGATGATATTAGTGATCAGTACCATGACCTAACATCTGCAGAAAAAGTACAAATGTTTAAAATTTCAGTTCTTAGAAAAAAATAAAAACTAATGCTGATTATTTTCATCTTTTAGGAAAAACAAGAGTGCTGGCAGAATTAAAAAATCAGCAATAAGGGCCACTCCCAATATAAATGAGATCATAAGTCCAAACTTAGCGTTGGGGATATACTGTGCGAAGATAAAAGAGCCAAAACCTATTATGAGTATAAGAGTTGTAAAAAAGAGAGCAGGTGCTGTGTTTTTAAAAATTAAAGCAATATTATCAAAGTTTGTTTTATCATGTTTATGTGTATGAAATTCAAAAAGAAAATGAATGGAGTCATCTACAGAAATTCCTAAACAAACGCTTGCCACGAGTACCGTTCCCATATCAATTGAAAAACCTGTGAAATAAAACAAACCACCACCGACAATAAGAGGAAAAAGATTAGGAATAAGAGTGAGTAATCCTAATTTTAATGAACGTAATACTATGATTAAAATAAAAGTTATGAGGATAAATGCGGTTATGAATGATTTAAAAAATGTATCGACAATATAGGGTGTAAGTTTATGAAAGAGTGGCATTTTACCTGTGACCACAATATTGAGTCCAAAATCTTTTGCCTTAGTGCTGATCGTCTCAATTTCTTTTAAGCATTCTTTAGAGGATTGAAGATTCCAAAAGATTGTTAGCCGTAATTTTTGTTGATTAAGCGTCATTCTATTATTTATACTTCTTCCCTCTGGTAGTCCCATACTGTAAAAAAGTAATTCCTGCGCAATTGCTTCCTTAGTCTGGGGAGTTGAGAAGAATCTTTCATCACCACCATTTAAATTTTTATTAACATTCTTAATAATATCCAGAGTTGATAATGTTTTTGTTATTGAGTCTCGTGAAACAAGCCAATTTGAGTATGCTTCAACTTTATTTAAAAAGCTAGGATCATTAATTCCATATTCTTTTCCTGAGTTGATAACTAGCTCTACTGGAGAGTGTGATTTTATTTTTGATTTTGCAAAGTGATTAGCAATATTCAAAGGGTGTGAATCATAAAACTGTTTAAAGGGATCCATATCAACCGTGTTTTTGAGGCTGGTTAAGCCTAGGCTAATAAGGATTATGAGTGAGCTTAAAACAATTTTTCCTTTATTCCTTGAAATGAATGAAGTTATTTTGAGACTTAAATCCTCGTTTGCTGTCATATTGAGTATTGATTTTGAATTCTTCTTTTTCAATTTTTTAATAAGTATGAGAGGGGCCATAAAGAAATAAGTGAAAAACCAGGCGATAATAATACCATGACCAACAATCATACCAAGTTGTGCCAGTGGTGGTATTACAGATGAAGTAAAGCTGTAAAATCCAACTGCTGTAGTTAAGCTTGTTAACAAAGTCGGCCAAAAGTTTTTTATAAGAGAGTAGGTGAGTGCTACTTTAGTATCCTCACCTTGATTAAATTTGAGAAAAAAACTTGTTAAGATATGAATAGCATCTGCAAGTGCCACTGTCAGGAGGATTGTCGGGGCAATTACAGTAAGGGTATTAATGGTATAACCTTGAAATCCTAGTGTAGACATCATTACGATAATACTTGGGGTAACAACTGTGTAAGGTAAAATGATACCCGCTATGCGGCGGTAGATAAAATAGAGGATAAGGCTGAATAACCCATATAATAAAGGAAGGAGTACTATCATATCCCTAATCGAGACCTCTTTGAATATATGAGTAAGAGTTGAAGATCCTAGCGCGTAATAATTTGTTTTTGTATTGCTGTATTTCTTAATGAGCTGTCGCGCATTTTCAGTAATTAAATCATAAGCAACTTTTTTTCCAAAAGCAGGTAATAATTGAGCATGGAAAATAGCAGTTGTGCCATCTTCACTTAGTAGATAGTTTTTTGTCTCACGTTCAGCGAGTGTTTTTATTTTTAATTTTTTGAGATCTTCAGCCGTTGCTAATGAGATGAAGTTCTTATCGAAAAGGGGCTCAATAATGATATCATCATCTTCAGGTTTAATATAATCATAGTTACTAAGTGAATCTACTCGCATAATACCTGGAATATTCCATAGGTCCTCTGTAAGCTGAGTGATTATTGTGAGTGACTTTTTATTAAAAATACCTTGTTTATTATGCATGAAAATTGTTAGGTAATCGTCATTGCCAAAGTCAGCTTCAAATTGATTAAACTCAAGTAATAAAGGAGCTTTCGGATTATACCAAACCCTGGCCGTAAAGTCTTCTTGGAGACCTTTAAAACCTGGTAGAGATAATAGCATGACTAGTACTGAAATTAATAAACTAAGTTTTGGTGAACCAATAATAAAACTTACAATTTGTTCTCTCAGGTTTTTCATTTAGCTCCTAAAGACTTTTACTAAATAGATGATATTGGTGTTGTGAATCTGGCAGACCTAAGGATTTAAAGAAATATTCGCTAGCATTTCCTCTTCTCACTAAGGCTCCAATAAATTCAGTAACTCCTTTTTCTTTCCCTCTGCGAATGCTTTCATAGACCATGGCCGAAGCTAAGCCAGCATTTCTTATTTTTGGATCAATAAGAATCGTTTTAATAATGACTTTCTTGTCATCAATAAAGGTATAAAAAAATCCGATGTCATGTCCGTCTTTGCAAATAATAGCACTATTACTTAAATCGGTAGCTCTGAGGGGATTTACGTGTGATTTTAAGTGCTGATCAAAGCTAATTGGTGTGTAACAATAGTTTTGATCAAAGCAGTCTAGACTTAGCTGATACAATTTTTTTATATCTTCGTTATTCTCTAGGTTGATTTCTCGAAATGAGTATCCTTCGTTAATACACTTTTTATACTTTTCTTCTGTTGTTGCAAATAATCGATTTGAATCCTTATAGTAATTCGTGATATATTCCATATCCTTTGAAAAATCTTCGCTAGTAAAGTCATCGACATATTCTTTGGGGTTCAGTGGCTCCCAGGCATAATCCTTATTCGTTGTACTTGTTTTAAATCGATTTCCAAGCCAGGTATTAAAATTGATAGGGCCAATAATTTTAGTGATGTGATTTTCTTTTGCAACATTTTCTATTAGAGAAAATAATTCTTTTTTTATTGCAGATCTGTTTAACGTATTAACGGGTAATTCATAATTTCCAAGAAAAGCCACTTCTGGGTAGCGCTCAGGAAATGTCAATGTTGCACATGCGAGGATTTTTTCATCGTTATCAGTTATTGTTAGCAGTCGACTAGAATCATCAAAATAAGTTGATAATAAAAAACCGATGACTTGGGGAGATGCTTTGGTATACATCGATTGTGATGTAAAGATGAACTGGGTCAGCTGGGCTAAGTCTTTAATCGAGGTGTAAATATTTTTTTTCATAGATTTAACCTAATTTCACCTTTTGTCGCGTTTAAGACTATGGTATCTCCAGTTTTAATTTTTGTAAAAATATCTCCATGAACTCCTACAATCGTAGGTAAACCTAGCTCTCTGGCCACGACTGCAGAGTGAGATAAAAGGCTACCTCGCTCAATTATAAGTCCTCCACAACTTGGGTATATGGGAACCCAGCCCGGATCTGTTCGGTAAGTTACAAGTATTTCACCATTCATATTTTTGGTGTCAGCAATTGTATGAGCGACCCTTACTTCTTTTTCAATAACACCGGGACAACAACTTATGCCATAGATTAAATTAGGATCATCACTAACGGGGATTTTACCCTTTAGTAAATCACCGCTACTTAATAAAAGCGTATCCTTAAAGGACACAATTGCTGATCCATAAGTAATGAATCGGTCAGGCGGGGCCGGTGTATCTTTATAAATTTGATATTCTTTTTTTCGACTTGTAACAATATCGATGAAGTTTAAAGTTGTACAAGTTCCACGAATTGAATCTAATATTTCATCAATATGAAGATAAAAGATATCTTTTTTATCTTCAATAATTTCTAACTGAGCAAATTTCTCACCAATGGCCCTGAAACGTCTACGGTTAAGTCCAAATGACTTTGTCCTAGCAAAACGTAAGTTTTCTCTGTTTTTTACAGCATTGCGGGTGTGTTTTGTCACCCAATTATATATGATCTTTTTTATGCCAGTTAATTTCTCGGCTACAATACCCCGTGCCTGGTTGAGAATTTTTTCCTCTCTTTCATTCATTTTCTTGATGGAGTAAGAGTTTGTATTGATATAGCTTTGAATACTATTGAAAGCAAAGCTAGGATCATCAGTTAAATCATTATCCTCAATTTTTTGTTCATTACTACACCTGAAACCATATTTTTGAATAAATTCAGACATGGCATTGTAGATCTCATTAAATTTAGGATCAGTTTTAACTTTATCCCATAAGAGATCACAATCTGTTGCTTGAAATTCTTTTTTTATTGTGGCATCACCTTCATCTATTTTTTGTGCCAGTTTCATTAAAAACTTTGTTGGTTTAGTACTTTCAAGATCACCTTGGCCACAAAGAAGGTCATTATGTAAATGCTCTGTGGTGGCATCTCCTTCATTGTGAATCCATTTTTCAGTTAGTTTTTTATGTATTCCAAAAAATATCATGACCAAAATATCGTTAATGATAGGTGGTTTCCATTCTCGTGTTACATTTTTCTCAAAATCGCTATAGGAGTCTGCCAGTTGAGGTAAACTCATTTTGTTAAAATCTCTATCCATCGCATTTTGATAATACTTTTCAAACGTTTCTAAAAAATCATCAACAATTTTATCAATATTTAGAAAATCCATAAAAAGCTTTTTAGCAACTCTTATTTTTTGAACGATAGAAAACTGCGGCACTTTATCCATAAAATTAAAGAGGTGTTGTTGTTTGTCATCTAAATCCTCTTTGACTCCCATCATTGTTTCCATGAAGCCTTTGTTAGTTCCCATCCCAGGAATGAGCAGCAGTAACTTATACCAATTTATGAGATTGTAATAAACACGTCCTCTTACCATTCCAAGCATATGATCAAACTCATACTCAAAATCGGAGGTAATACTGTTAGGAACACCAAGAACCTTCATCGTTTGTTTATAGACTATGGCATAGCTTTGTCTAGTAGCTGAAAAGGTTAGTGGAGTTGTAACACCATTAAAGCTTTCAACAATATTTGAATTATCCCACAGTACTGCATTTGCTCCGTTTATCTGTTTGTCATAGTAAGACTTTGGTGGAAGTGTTGTAATGGGACGCATTTGTAAAAAATAAATTTCATCTTGTGCTATGGCCCACTCTATATCCATAGGGGTTTGGGTTTTTTCTTCTATTTCAATTGATGACTTTGTTAGTTCGATTAATTGTTCTTGGCTAAGACTTGCTGTTTCCTGCTTTTCTTTTGCAATGGTCACTCTTTCAATGCCGGCAAAATTATTTGCTTTTATAAATTGTTCATCTTTGATGACAATCTTACTATTAATTTTAAAGCTTTCTTTATCAATTATAAAACTATCAGAGTCTAGTGCACCACTGACTAGGCCCTCACCTTGACCAAAAACAGAATCAATTATGAGCTTACTTTTATCGATTGGATCTATTGGGTTTTGAGTGAAAATAACTCCAGCACATTCACTAAATATCATTTTTTGAATTAAGACACCCATCTCAATATTTTGGAGATGTAAATTGTGAATTTTTCGATAGCTTATGGCCCTTTCACTATAAGCAGATGCCCAACATTTTTTAAGTGAAAGAAAAATATCTTCTTCTTCTTCTTGAAATAAAAATGAGCTAAACAAACCTGCAAATGAGTGTTTTGTTCCATCTTCATCAAGTCCTGAGCTTCTAATTGCGAGATTCAAACCAAGCAGGTTTTGGGATGTAAGCACTTGTATGACTTCTTGTTTAAAGTCTTCATTTAGCTTTGCTTCACAAAACACTTGTTCTATAAGTGCAAAGTTCTCGCTTTGAACATGCAAGTCAATTTTGGACTGAAGATTGTTTTCTTTTATAAATGCTTGCATCGCATAGTTGGTTATGGCCACAAAACTTGGTACATTTGCACCCAGTTTACTCATTGCTTGCATCGACGTACATTTACCCCCTGTAATCTCTTTAAATAGAGTTGGTGAGTCTGAATTTAAAAGAATGTTTTTCATGTTAAAACCTTATTATTAGTTATTGCTTTTCTTATTGTTTTTACCCTGTCAATTCTAGCTCTATGTCTGCTATCACGATAAATTTTAGCTAGTATTATTTCATCAATTTGAGGATAAGCGATTTTTATTATTTGTTGATCAATTTTCTTTGAGGTAATTAGGATTGTCTTTTTATTCTGAGTCGTAATGAGTGCTTTCGAACTATTAATAAAAGAATAGATCTTTTGTTCTAGTGCAAATTCAGTAGGTGTTTGAAAATCTCTACCTTGATACCAAAATATTTCATGTGCTAGATTAATTCGATCACCCATATTATGCCAAATATTTCCCTGCTGGTCTTCTTTTTTGTTTTTTTCATTGGCATTATTATCGTCTAGATATTTTGGTGAAACATGTCGACCTGTAACCCATAAGATTTTATCATTAAAGTGGTGGGTAATCTCACGGATTGGTTTGCCAAGAGCTAAGCATTGGAAGTGATTTTGTTCTCGGCTCAGTTTCACTGCATCTCTTGCATTAATGACTGCAA
>JABJPQ010000642.1 GCA_018663815.1 Halobacteriovoraceae bacterium
TCTCTTTCTTTTTAACTAACACATTGTAGAGAGGAATTATTCGTCTACCACCCTCATCATAAATATGCTTAGGTGCATTTTCAACATCTAGAACGACCTCTGTATCAACCCAGATTTTATCTTTGGATACCTGAATCATCACTCCAGCTTTATTGTATGTTGCTGAACTGGATAGGGGTAATTCAATTCCTTTAGGAATTGTGAGTGTTACTCCTGATGAATTATAAGATCTAAGTAAGAAAATTAACAAAATAACAAGGATATCTAGTAAAGAAGTTATATCAATCTCTATAGGCTCCTTTTTGCTTCTTTTCTTTCTATTTCTAATTGATCTTGTTCTGGCCATAGTTTGCTCTTTTTTAACTCATTAAGTTTCCAAAAATAATCTTACTGAAAAGTGTTTTAATCTGTGTGTCGACACCGTCAACATCTTTTTTGAAGAGAGGATCATCTGTTTTATTCATCATGCGGATACTATCCATAATATGAATAATAACCTCATATTTTAAATCAACTTTTGGTTCTAATATAACTAGTTCTTCAGCTCTGTATTTCTTTTTTAGTCCAACCAAGTAGTCGTGGAGAGCACTTAGGTTGTACTGACCATCACTGTTCTTATTTATCCTTTTTGATATTTGTCTAGGTTTTGCATGTGAGACAATAAGGGCATTTTTTTTGATTGTTATTGTTAATCCAAGAGGTTTCTTCTTAACTTTTGGTGGAGGTGAGTTTGATAAAATAGGAACAACACTTCCGATTTCAAAAATTTTTACAAATTGGGTGGACATCAACAAAAAGAATATAAAAATAAAAACCGCATCCAAAATAGGGATGAGGTTAATCTTTTTAAGATTGGCTTTAGCTTTTCTTCTTGTCGGTGTTTTATATCCCATTATATTTTCTCTTTATTTATCAGCTTGATCTTTAGTTCCTAGTAGGTCTAAAAGCTTGACACTAAATTCATCAATTTCATTTACAATTTTGTCCGATTTACTCGTTAGAATTGCATGCACAACCATGATTGAAATTGCTGTAATTAAACCAAGAAAGGTTGTATTCATTGCTGTAGAAATACCCTTAGAGAGAAACTCCGCTTTTTGAGCAGGGTCAACACTATCTAGTGCTGAAAATGAATTCATCAAACCCTGGATTGTTCCTAGTAAGCCAAACAAAGTTAGAATGTTTGCAATGAGCTGCAAATAACCAAGTCTCATCTCAACTTTTGGAACAATTTCAAGCGCAGTTGCATCCAATGCATTTTGTATCTGTTCTGTACCTTGATTCGCTCGTTTAAGTCCATTTTTCAAGACCTTTGGCAAGGCAGCCGTGGTGCCAGAACAAACTCTTATTGCACCTTGAATATCATTTGAAAGAACATATCTTTGAATTTCATTCATAAAGGAAGGTCCGTCGACATCAAAACCTTTTGTTAGTTTTCTAAAGCGTTCAAATGAAATGGCAACTCCAAAACCCCAGACGACAAGTATAACACCCATAAATACACCGCCGTTTTGAATAAAACCTGCGATTTGGTTAATTATCGATACTCCTGATTCTTCCATGCTATCTCCTAATGAAAAATCTAACTTTAATATATAGATACAATTGTAAGCTATTATTTTTGCGAGAGATAATAGACAAATATTGCCTATTTAAGCTTAAAATGTAGAGTTAATGAGTAAGGTTTTATTCTGTGTAGTGGTCAGGGTAGAGTTGTCTTTCAATCCCTTCAATAAAGATGTGGATAAGCTTAATATGTATTTCTTGAATTCGATCAGTAAACATTGCGTCGACAATAAGTGGAATATCGACCATCTCTTTAAGCAAGCCACCATTTTTTCCTAGTAAGCCTATAACGTGCATTTCTTTTTCTTTTGCAACCTTTACTGCATTGATTATATTTTGTGAGTTGCCGCTGGTTGATATGGCCAAAAGAGTATCCCCTTTTCGCCCCCATGCTTGAACATTACGAGAAAATATTTGATCAAAACCGTAATCGTTAGCAACACAAGTAAGATGGCCAGCATCTCCCATTGGTATAGCACAAATAGGATCGCGGTCTTTACGATATCTGCCTGTCAGCTCTTCAACAAAGTGCATAGAATCACACATTGAACCACCGTTACCGCAGGCCATAATCCGACCGTCATCTTTAATGGTAGTTACAAAACTAGTAACTGCTTTCTCAATGGATACAATATTATTCGGGTTAGAGATAAACTTACTTAAGGTCTCTTGTGATTCGAACAAAGCTTGTGTGATATATTTTGAGTTCATGTCTTCACTTTATGGCCACAAGCAAGTTATGGCCATAATAAGGTACTAAACTAATTCGTTTATACTTTTTAAAATTTCAGCTTTTGGCTGATTGCCAACCAAAGTTTTTTTAACCTCTCCATCTTTAAAAAAGATTAGAGTAGGTATTCCTCTAATTCCGTATTCTTGAGCTAGCTCACCAGCTTGGTCTACGTTTACTTTAACGATTTTTGCATTAGATACTTCAGTTGCAACTTCATCTAAAATTGGTCCAAGTGCCTTACATGGTCCGCACCATTCAGCCCAAAAATCAACGATAACTGGCTTATCTGAACTAAGAACTTCTTCTTTGAAATTATCTTTATTTACACTTACTAAGTTACTCATAAAAACTCCTCTATAAATTAGTGCAGGTAATTTAACATGTTAAGGATATAAGATCGAGCTATATTTAGAGTCGCGATGCGGCGCATGGTTAAATATTTACCTGTTTATAGATGTTTAAGAATATTGTAGAGTAAAACAATGAAGAAAAAATACATTTTGCAATCAAGCATGAAGACTGCCCGGGTAACACGCTTAATTGCTAAAACTATTGATATATTCATAGTCATTATTTTGGGGATGCTCTTTTACCCTTTTGGTTTGTTGCTAGCATTGTTCTATCTTGCAATTTCAGACTCGTTATATGGTGGCCAATCTGTTGGAAAACGCTTTATGGGCTTTTCAGTAATATCGCTTGTTGATGGTAAGCCATGCTCTACAAAGCAATCATTTATTCGTAATCTACCACTATCAATCCCACTCGTTTTCGCCATTATCCCGCCATGGGGAATAATTTTTTGCACAATTTTGCTCTTTCCCCTCGTACTACTTGAATTGTATTTACTGTTTAAGCTAGACTCTGGACATCGTCTTGGAGATGTTATGGCCGATACAACTGTTATCGGAAATGATCCCAATCGTGTTGATATCCAAAAGGCACAACAGTCATGGTTTAAAAATTCTGAAAATAACATGTCGCCTGCTAACCGTACCAATTACTAAATTAATTTACAGTATTTAATGAACAGCGTACACTCCACTTCAAATTGGAGAAGTGTATGAAGAGACTTATTGTTGTTGATATTAGTAGTTTTATTTTTAGGGCATTTTTTGCAATTAGGCCTATGACAAGTCCAAAAGGTCTTCCTGTCAATGCTGTTTATGGTGTCTTAACCATGTTAATGAAGCTTTTACAAAACTATAAGCC
Source organism: Halobacteriovoraceae bacterium (assembly GCA_018663815.1). Lineage (GTDB taxonomy): Bacteria > Bdellovibrionota > Bacteriovoracia > Bacteriovoracales > Bacteriovoracaceae. The sequence goes on from JABJPQ010000642.1 coordinate 3,509, forward strand.
AACACATGTCGTTCTGGCTCGAGATACTAAGGGGGGCTCATTTAGAAATGAAATGTACCCAGAGTACAAAGCAAATAGAAGTGCACCACCAGATGAATTAATCCCACAGTTTGCACTTATTGAAGAACTTATTCAAAAGATGGAAATCCCTGCTTTGGCCATGCCTAACTATGAAGCAGATGATATTATTGGCTCTTTTGCCGTTCAGTTTAAAGATCAATTTGATGAGATTTTAATTGCTTCTGGTGATAAAGATCTGATGCAATTTATTGGTGGGCCTACAAAAATGGTCGACACGATGAAAGATAAAATTTATGGGCGTGATGAAGTTTTTGAAAAAATGGGAGTGTATCCTGAGCAGATTGTTGATTATCTTTCTCTTTTAGGTGATAGCTCAGATAATATTCCTGGGGTTAAAGGTATTGGTGCCAAGGGTGCTTCACAATTACTTGCAGACTATAAGACGCTAGATAATATTTTTGAAAATATAGCTATTATAACTAACAAGAGAGCTAAAACAGCACTTGAAAAAAATGGGGAAGATGCAAATCTTTCTAAAAAACTAGTCAATATTGTTACAGACTTAGAGCTTGGCTTTACTGAGGATTCCTTAAAATACACATTAGAAGGGCATGAAGGATTTTTGGATTTTCTTGATGAGTTAAATTTTAAATCAATAAAAGCTAAGGTTTCAAATGGAGCAGGTAACTCCATTGTTTTAGACCGGCCTAAAACATATATCGACTATGAAATAATTAAAGATCAAAAAAAATACGATCAACTATTTGAAAAATTAAATAAGGAAGATCAGGTATATGTAGAACCATTTTTTACTCATGATGATTATCATCTGCTTGACCCAAGGGTTTTAGGGTTGGCTACGGGGAAGAAAAATTATTTAATTTATTGTGATGATTTTTCTTTTGAAAAAACTCTTTTAAATGTCATCGAAAAGGATATTCTCATCGTTTGTTCAAATGTGAAAACGATATATTTTATGATGTTAAAAAACAAACAAGAAAAAAAGTTAAAAGTTTTTGATATTACACAAGCCCACTTTGTTTTTGATCCAGAAAAAAAGCATAATCTACAATCGATGTCTTTGGAATTTTTATCTGAAAACATTCCACTCATAAAAGAGTTGAGAAAAGAAAATACGGAAGAAATCGCATCTGTTAAAAACTTTGAGTATGGTTTTGCAAAAAGATTATACTGTGGACTTCGTATTTACCCTTGGTTACAAAAAAAACTTATTGAAACAAATTTGAATTCTGTTTATGAGACTATAGATGCTCCATTACAAGCTATCCTTACGGGAATGGAGTGGGAAGGAATTCGTTTAGATACAGATTTTTACTCACAGCTTGAAAAAGAGTTCACTAAAATCACTTCAGAAATTGATCTAAAAGTTAAAGATGTTTGTGGAAAAGAAGTGAATTTAAAATCGCCCAAACAAGTAAGAGAATTACTTTTTGATGATCTCGAACTTCCTGTTATTAAAAAAACAAAAACAGGACCGTCTACAGACTCTTCCGTATTAGAGACTTTAGCAAGAATGGGAGAAAGCGAAATTCCTTCTTTGATTTTAAAATATAGAGAAATAGAAAAGCTAAATTCAACCTACGTAAAGGCTTTACCTGAACTTGTGCATACTGATGGAAAACTTCACACCCACTTTAACCAGCATATTGCTCAGACAGGTCGTTTGTCTTCAGATAAGCCAAACTTACAAAATATTCCTGTTAAAACAGAGAACGGAAGACAATTACGAAAGGGTTTTAGGGCTAGTCCAGGTTGTGTTTTGATTGGAGCTGACTACTCTCAAGTAGAACTCAGGTTATTAGCTCACTTTTCAGATGACCCTGTTATGGTTTCTGCATTTAATAATAACCAAGATATTCATGCTCAAACAGCAAGTGAAGTCTTTGATATCGCTTTGGAGAATGTTACCAAAGAAGATCGAAGTTATGCGAAAGCCATAAACTTTGGTCTTATGTACGGTCAATCTTCGTTTGGTCTTTCTCAGATGTTAGGGATCTCCCCAGGAGAAGCAAAATCGTATATTATAAATTACTTCACTCGTTTTAGTAAGGTCAAAGCCTACTTGGATAGCTTAAAAGAGAAATGTGAAAAAACAGGTTATTCTGAAACATTCTATGGCCGTAAAAGATATATCAAAGATATTAACTCTAGCAATCGCCAAATGAAGTCTATGGCCGAACGAATGGCCATTAATTCACCGATTCAAGGAACTGCAGCTGATATTATTAAAGTAGCAATGATTAATATTGATAAAGAAATTCAAGTGAAGACGTTAAATTCTAAAATGCTGCTTCAGGTTCATGATGAACTTATTTTTGAAGTTCCTGAAAATGAAATTGAGCAAATGAAAGAATTAATAAAAGACAAAATGGAATCAGCAGTATCATTAAGTATCCCTCTTACAGTAGATATGGGAGTTGCTGAAAACTGGTACGATCTAAAGTAACTAAATGCTATCCTCTAGACTGTATTGTAAAGAAAGTAACATACTTCTAGCGACACCAACTTCCATTTTTCTATTATTAGCTGCTTCAAAACACGCTTCTTTACTTTCGTAGCTTGGTTGAAAGTATTTATTTTCAGCAGAGTAACAAAAGGTTATGGCATCTTCTAAATTTTCCACAAAACTAGGGGAATATATTCGGTGTGACCACAAATCCATTGCAAGCAGCTGAGTGCTTAGGTTGAGTGATAAAATCTTTGACAGCTTTTTATTCCCCTTCGCTCTTTCTTTAATAATGTCATTGTGTTGAACAGAACAATAATTATTTTTTTCATAAAATGCATTCAGCATAACCCAGTAGCCAATAACGGCCATGAAAGAAAAAATCAACACAGGGTCAACATCAACTCCCATTATCAAGAACTTAAACTTAGAGATGGTTAAGTAGTAGAGGCAACAAAAGATGGCAGTTGTGAGAAAAGAGCGGATTAAGAGGAAGGTTGAACGTGGCCGGTTCTTAAAAAACATCCATCTAAAAAAAACAAAATTTTCAAAAAATTTGTGAAATAACTCATATATGTTACTGATTTTAGACTCTCTTAAATAAATTCTATAGTTAAGTTTAGAGCTTCTCATACTAAATTAATCCTTTATAACTGCCGATGAATGTTATTATTTAGTAGTTATCGACAACTCTATGAAAAAGGTGAGAAAAAAATGAAAGCATTGGGAATAAAAGCACTGTGTTCAGTTTTATTACTTCAATTAGTTTCATGTGGAGGAGCTAGTTCAGAACTAGCGACAGTTGATGCGACAAAGTTAAAGCAGGAGATTCAAGAAGTAATAGGTGTGGATGAAGCTGTAGTAGAAGAAGATATTGCACAAGAAAATATCGAAGAAGATAAACAATCTGAAAGTGAGCCGAAAGCTGAGTCGGTTATTATTTCAAATGTAGGTAATAGTGTAGACGAGAAACTTCTCTTACCGGAAGTTGTAGAAGAACAAGAACCTGATATTGCAGCAGAGGTAGTAGAAAAAAAAGAACCTGAGGTTATCGAGGTTGTAAAAGAAAAAGAACCTGAGGTTATCGAGGTTGTTGAAAAAAAAGAACCTGAGGTTATCGAGGTTGTAAAAGATAAAGAACCTGAGGTTATCGAGGTTGTAGAAGAAAAAAAACCTGAGATTATCGAGGTTGCAGAGGAAGAAGAACCTGAGGTTATCGAGGTTGTAGAGGAAAAAGAACCTGAGGTTATCGAGGTCGTAGAGGAAAAAGAACCTGAGGATGATGATGATGACAAGGTTTCTAAACATAAAAAGAAAAAAGATCATGATGAAGATGATGAGGACGATGAAGATAAAGTTTCTAAACATAAAAAGAAAAAAGATCATGATGAAGATGATGAGGACGATGAAGATAAAGTTTCTAAACATAAAAAGAAA
>JABJPQ010000552.1 GCA_018663815.1 Halobacteriovoraceae bacterium
GAAGATCACCTCCTTGTGGCGTCTCATAAAAATCAAATCAAAATTAATAAACATGGGGATTTAAAAACGATTAAATTAATTAATTACCCCGGCATGGATTCATTATTTGAAAGATGGCAAAAGCTAACTTTTCCTAGAAATAAACCCTACAAATTAAACAACTTAAATATTTGTGGAGAAATAAATAGCCTCAGTGGTGCCATTACTATGGTGACAAATAATGTGGGAGCAGGTTTTTTTCCAAAACATTGTGTTGAAAATGAAGTTAAATTAAAACAGCTACAAATAATTGGTCAAAGTAAAAATAATAAAAAAAATCCAATTTACTTAGTCTCTTTAAAAAATAGAAAGCACACTCAAAGAGTAAAAAAAATAATTGATTCTTTCTGGGAACTTAAGCAATAAGCGATAATTACTTAATAGCCAAATTATAGCTAGCTGAGGTTAAAAAATAGGGATAATATGAAATGATGAAAAATCATTTAATCTTAATTTTAGTATTAATCATTTCTTTTAAACTTTTTGCATCCTCTGCGTTTCAACCATCAACTGTGCATAAAGCATCACCTCTTCTTGTAAGCTGGACCAAAAAAAATAGACCTATGGCCATTGGATGGAAAGGAGGAGATATATTCAAGATTGATAATTCACAATTAAAATTATCCCTTCCCCGAAAAGGGCTTTATTCAATCCCAACAAAACTTATCATTATTCCTGCAGATGAAGACAATGCTCCGCAATTGATTACTATTAATAAAGAAATTAATCAGCACCAAGTCAAGCCCAACGAAATCAATCAAGATAAACTATGGCTATGGGGTATTACTCCAAAAAGTAATTGTTTTAATAGTCGAACAAGCCTGGATGCAAGCTTCATTTATGGAAAACGGCTGAGAAGTGAGTTTAAAGGACTTTCACTCTGGGAGATCAAGAAAGATAACCTTCCCAAAAAAATAGTCTTAAATTTTTTATATCAAAACCACGATATTCCGAAATCTATAGAAAGTAGTATTTTTGTTGATGCAACTAAAGCCGATTACAATAAATGTAATCAGTATTTTGGTGGAGGGTGTAAATTTTTATTTATGTTTAATAATCATACTTGGGGAAAATCCTATGAAATTAAATTTGAAAGAAAGTTGATTAGCCCGTTAAATAATAATTGCCCTGTTTAAATTGATTAATAGCAACTCTCTCAGTAATAAATTTACTTAGGTATTTCAATCAACATGTTTTTTGTTATCACTTCATCGGACAATTGATCGATAACAGTCACTTCATAGTGCCCATTAGGAATACTTTGATCTTCTAATATCTCATAGAGGTTAATTGCGAAATAACCTCTTAGGTTTTGATCACAAGGCATATTGCCAAAGTTTTGAAGCGTCTTTTGATCATAACTTCTATTTTTAATTCCACTAGGTGTGCTATAGGTAATTTTACTATTCAAATTTTTCAATTGAAATAAAAAATTACTTGGGAACGTCTTCCATATTTCTAGTTGCGAACCACAACTCACATAAGTACGATAAACGCCACGAAACATTATTTTGTTGTCTTTAATCGATGAAAACTGTTGCTTAAATTCGAGATTTAAACCTTTGAAGTCTTTAGTTATTAATGGACCACCAGTATCTGGAATATCATCGAGACCGACAGGTGGTATTAAATAAAAAAGGTCTTCGGGGTGAATGATTGAAGGAGACTTTTGAACGGAATCATGAATTCCTGTAAATAAATCGGTTAAAAATAAAAATGGGATAAACATAAACAGATTAAAAATAAAAATGGTGAATAAAAAATAATATTTTTTAGAAAATGAAAAGACACTTATATCACAAACGGCCATTACAACAAAAAAGAGACTTGGCAATAAAATAAGAGCATAAACAAGGTATTTTACATTACTCCTTTGGTAGTATGGATAAATTGTTGTGAAAAATCCAAATGCAACAAACCAAATAATTACTACGCCCAAAAATACTAATTTACTCATCAATTAAGTTCCTCGTAAGTCTTCATGATATCTTAATCTTAATCTAAATGCTCATACCTTTTATCTGTCAGTGTTTTAAGGAAGGCAACAATATCATCCTCTTCAGAGTCCGTTAGTCCAAGGTCTCCCACATCATTTGTAACAACATCAGTGCTCACCTCGGCTGCCCTCCACCCAAGTCCAGTTTCTGGGTTTATAGCTCCGGGGACATCTCTTGTATTATAAAAATGAACCACAGTCTTCAGTTCCTTAAATACACCATTATGCATGTAGGGTGCAGTAACAGCAATATTTCTCAAAGTTGAAACCCTAAAACGCCCTTTTTTAGTCACATCAGTTAAATTAGCATTTCCAAATAATCCTTCATCTTGGCCATGGTTATTTATGGCCCTCACCACAAGATTCTGTGGAACTCCAAGGTTATGATAACTATTAAGTGTAAAAGTTGGTTTGGGAGCATTATCATTATGACAGCGGATGCAATTAGCAGATCGAAATAAAGCCTTACCATTTAGCTCCTGAGCATTAAGTGTTCCAGTATCAAACAGAGAATCAAAAGGAGAAATGGCATCAGATTTTTCAAACTCTGTGATCACGGCCGCGATTGCATCAAAGGCAACGTCAGGATTATCAAAAATAGATGAGTCGTATAATTTTTCAAAGCTTGCTACGTAGTCTTTATTTTCGATAACTCTAATAACCACACTTTCGATGGTAGGCATTTGCATTTCAATAGAATTCAAAAATGGTCCTTTCGCCTGCTCAACCAAATCGACTGCTCGGCCATCTGCAAATTGTCCCCCAAAAAAATCACCGGAAACCTCTTTAAAACTTGGGATAAGCTTGGCATAAGTTATCGTTGGAGTATTACGATCCCCTAACGAAGTTGAATCCTGCCCCATGGAGGTTGCTCCATCCACCACATTATTTCGACTATCTATAAAGGCATGGTCAGGATTATGACAGGTAGAACATGACATTGTTCTATCCAGAGATAAGCTTTTATCTGAAAAAAGTGCTTCACCCAAAGAGGCTTTTGTTAAAAAAATTGCTTCGCCTGGGTCGCTATTTGTATCACCTAGGTTACAACCCGAAAAAATATGTAGAAACATAAATATATAAATACTTTTCACGCTCTTCCTCATAAAAATAGTTTAATCACAGTAGCACTATTATAATATAAGCTATAATTGAAATATTGACTAAACCTATTGTTATTTTAAGCGGTAAACTTATTTTCGCATTAATGCTGCCTTTATTCTTAGTCACTTTTACTCGGTTAATATCAGGTTATTTATTAAATGAGATTACTGTAGCCCTACTTTTACACCCCACTTAGGACAACTTAGAATGGCCCTTCCAACTGCCGCTAGCGAAAACTGATTAGTAAGTAATGAGTTATTAATATAAGTAGCCGTTTGAATGGCACCAACACCAATCACAGGAATTTTCACCTTTGCTTGAATAGTTGCCGCATCAGCAACTAAATAACCCTCTCCATATCGACTACTGGGTCGTTTCCAACCTCCTATCCCAGAGGAGACATTAATAATGCGAACACCGGCATTTTCTAATAGCACTGCAAGCTTTACAGAGTGTTCAATAGTAAGACCTCCTTCTAAATGGTCCATACCAGGGATTCGTACTGATAGAGCTAAACTAGGTAGTTCTTTTTTAATTAAGTTAACAATCTCAAGTAAAAGCCTGAAGCGATTTTCTACAGTTCCACCATAATAATCAGATCGTTGGTTTGTTATCGGTGAAATCCACTGATTAAGTCCATAACCATGTGCTGAGTGTAATTCAACGACATCAAATTCGGCCGCATAAGCTCGCTTGGCCGCACTTAAAAATGATTGCTTTAATAGTTGAACATCCTCCTCATTAGCGACGCTTGGAACCTCTAACTGGCTTCCTTTAACAGGTACGGAGATACCACTTGGTGAAATTAATCTATCACCTGTTGTGTCTTTACTCGATTTTCCTCCTGCATGGGTGAGCTGAATAGCAGCTACGGCACCATATTTTTTAATCCTTCGTGCAAGTTTTTTTAGACCATTTATATGAAAGTCTGAGCTAATACCCAATTGATTCATTTCGCTTTTTCCGGATTGATGAACATAGGTATACTCAACCATAATCATTGATGCATTAGAGGAAGCTAACTTAGTATAGTGCTCTATGGTTTTAGGGGTAATACGTCCGTCCAGTTCAGCTGTTTGAGAGGCCATTGGGGGGACAACGACACGATTTTTTAATACAAAATTACCAATATTTAGTTTTGAGTTGATATTTAACATCCATCCTCCAAGATTTAGTTTCTTCGAGTCAACTTCTAACATGACAATCACCTTGACATAAGAAACATTTTCGATATATATGTTTCCATTATGGAAATGAATGAAATACGTTATTTTACCGCAGTAGCTGAGACCCAAAATATTCACCGGGCATCTGAAAATATTGGAATTTCTCCAAGTTCATTGAGTAAGGCCATTTCAAAACTAGAGGAGGAACTTAAAGTAAAATTATTTTCACGGCTTGGTAGAAATATTATTCTTACAACTGAGGGTATCTATTTAAAAGAAAAAGCCCATCAAATATTGAATATTGAAACTCAAACTAAACTAGAGATA
>JABJPQ010000466.1 GCA_018663815.1 Halobacteriovoraceae bacterium
AAGTTGAAAAATCTTTAAGAAAACTTCAAAATGAATGGGATGAAGTTGGACCCACTTTTAAAGAACATTGGGAAAAGCTAAAAGAAGAATATTGGTCGACGATAAAAGAGATTTATGCAAAAATCAAAGTGCATTACACTGACCAAAAAGAAGTCCAAAAAGAGAACCTAGTCAAGAAATTCGGGCTTATCGAAAAGGTAAAAGAAATCATATCTCAAGAAGCTTCGGAACATAAGGTTTGGGACAAACTAACCAAAGAATTACTTGAAATTCAAAAAGAATGGAAAAGTATTGGTCATGTCCCAAAAGACAGTAATGAGAAAATATGGAATGATTTTAGAGGATTATTTGACACCTTTTTTGATGCAAAATCTGCTTTTTATGCGGCTAGAAATGATGTTTTCGATAAAAAGAAAGAACTAAAAGCTAAATTGATTGAGAGAGCAGAAGCTTTATCCAAATCTACGGATTGGAAAAACTCTGCTGATGCACCAAAAAGATTACAAGAAGATTGGAAAAAAATTGGTCATGCGGGACAGCATGCTGAACAAAAATTATGGAAATCATTTAGAACTAAATGCGATGCGTTTTTTACTACTAGAGAGGAGCACTTTAAGAAAATGGACATCGAAAATGAAGATAACCTGAAACTAAAAGAGGCCTTGATTGAAAAAATAAAAGCATACAAACACAAAGCGGATCCAAAAGAAGCTATAACTGATCTTAAAACATTTTCGATTGAATTCACTGAAATTGGAAATGTTCCTTTTAAAAAGAAAGATGCTGTTTACAAAGCATACAAAAGTGTTATTGATGAACATTACAATAATTTAAAAATGGACGATGCTGAGAAAGAAAAAATTCTTTTCGAAGCTAAATTGGATAGCTTAAAAGCTAGCGGTAATGCAGAAAAGTTATTTCAACAAGAGAAAGAAAAAATTAGAAATAAAATAAATGATATCGTTAAGGAAGTTGCTAATTACGAAAATAACTTAGGCTTCTTCGCTAACTCTAAAGGAGCTGAAGCTCTTCTTAAAGGTGTTAACGGAAATATTGAAAAGGGGAAAAATGAGATTGATAAATTAAAAAGAAGACTCAAATTATTTCCAAAAGAATAAGGATTATGAAAAAATTACTTTTTTTACTATTTATTACTTCTTCAGCTATCGCTCAAGATAAAGACTTAACAATTAAAAGTTCCGTAATGGGCTATTACCAAGGGTTATATCCCAAGTCGTTAAAGGGAGTTCAATGGTTAACTGATGCAGATAAATATGCCCATGTTAAAGAAAGCACTTATTTCATTCTTCCTGCTACAGCGCTCCCCGATGCAAGAGTAGCTGAACAAATCACACTAAAAAGTATGCAAGAAAACATTGCTGATTTGAAAAGTCTTCCTTATTCTCAATCTATTTCTTCAGAGCAACTTGTTTTTGATCATAATGGAAATAAAATTATTTACAATTACAAAGGCTCAAGTAAGGGCCAATTTACTTCTATTCACTATCCTTCAAACGCTGCGAATAGTGACTTTAATTTCGACACAAAGACAATTGCTTACACAATAGACAACAATTTGTACCTAGCTACCGAAAAAGATTCGATGATAAGCATTACTGGTGTTGATGATAAGAACATTGTCTCTGGACAAGCAATCCATCGTTACGAATTCGGAATTAGCAAAGGCACTTTCTGGTCACCTTCTGGAAATAATCTTGCATTTTATCAGAAGGATGAGACCAATGTAGCTGATTATCCATTACTAGACATCACAACTCGAACTGGCTCTTTAATAAGCATTAAATACCCTATGGCCGGAGAAGCTAGCGAACATGGAAGAGTTGGAATTTATAATGTGACAAATAACAAAACTATTTATTTACAAACAGGAGAGCCTCTGGAACATTATGTTTCCAACGTAACTTGGAGTCCAGACGAAAAAACAATTTTTATTGTTGAAATGAATAGAGGTCAAGATCATTTTTGGTTCAATCAATATGATGCTATTACTGGCATAAAAATAAAAACACTTTTCGAGGAAAAACATCCTACATTTTTGCAACCTATTTACGAACCATATTTTATTCCCGGAATGGAAGACCAATTTGTTTGGTTAAGTGAAAGAGATGGATATTTCAATATCTATCTATATAACA
>JABJPQ010000636.1 GCA_018663815.1 Halobacteriovoraceae bacterium
CACTTAAATATGGAAAATCGACAATTTCAATTTTTGTTATTTTGTTTATAGTTTGCGTCGGAGCAATCTTTAAAATGAGATTTGAGCTTTTTCCGGCCGATGATGTGACCTATGCTTATCTAAATGTGAAAGGACCTGTTGGATCAACATTTGAGCGAACAAATAAACTACTTTTAGAAATTGAGAAAATTATCTCTCAAGAAATAACCTCTGATGAGCTTGTTGGTACTCGGACGATAACGGGTTATCAATGGTCTAAAGGAGGATCACCTAGAATTGGAACCCATTATGGTTCAATCTTAATTGAGTTAACGATGCAAGACTATCGAGAACGAAAGACAGATCATATTCTAAATCTGGTATCAAAAGAGATAAAATTAGTTGCGGGGGAATATATTTTTTCTTTAGATAAAATTAAAAATGGTCCTCCCTCTGGGAAACCTGTCAATGTAGAACTTTCAGCGGATAGTCTTGCAGATCTTTCAGATGCTTCTGACAAAGTGAAAAAATACCTTGATAGCTTATCAGAGCTTGTGAGTTCTGAAATTGACTTTGAAAAAGGTAAGCGCCAAATAATAATTGATATAGATGAGAATGAAGCTCGAAGACTAGGTGTAAATAATTTTCAAATCGGCATGGAACTCCGAAATGCTTTTGAGGGCTTAGTGGCAACGACAATAAAAAAATCAGACGAAGATATTGATGTTTTGGTTAGACTGGATAAAACGAGTCGATCATCTGAAGAGACATTAAAACATTTAAAGATTTTAAATAATCAAGGTCGTTTAATTCCTCTTAAAAAAATTGCAACATTTAAAGAACAAGATGGTGCATTTATCATAAGACGGTTTGAAAGAAGAAGAACATTTGCCATTTCAGGTGAAGTGGATAGAACAAAATCAACTTCTAAAGCTGTGAATAAAAAAATTCGACCCTTTCTAGTGAAATTGGTTAAAGAGTATAAAGGAATGACTTTTCAACTCACAGGGGAGAGTAAGGATACAAATGATTCACTTGCTAGCTTTAAAAAAGCCTTAATCGCTTCGTTGTTTTTGATTTTCATTTTACTGGTTGTTCAATTTTCTTCGCTAGCACAACCGATTATGATTATGAGTGCGATTCCTTTCGGTTTGATTGGTGTTGTTGTCGCATTTTTGATTTTAAAATTACCACTTGGATTTATGGCGTTAATGGGAATGTTGGGATTAGTTGGTGTCGTAATAAATGATTCAATTGTACTTGTAACATTTATTAATCGTACATTAGAAAATGAAGGCTTTCATATCGAGTCATTGGTTAAGGCCTCTGTTAGCCGTTTTCGTCCGGTTATACTAACCACATTTACAACTGTTGTGGGCTTGCTTCCTGTTGCACATATGCCAGGTGGGGATCCATTTCTCAAACCCATGGCCACTAGCTTTGCTTATGGTTTACTTTTTTCAACCACTATTACATTAATATTTGTGCCAACAAGCTATTATTTATACATGCGCTTTTTAATCAAATTTAATAAGGTTCCAGTAACATGAAAAAGGGCCAGCTTTACTGGCCCTCAACAAATGCATTTTCCCCAAAAAACTAATATCTTACTTCGTAACCTCTAATTTCAAATCCGGATAGTTGTTTTAAGCGATCACTAGTGAATGAAACTGTAAGGGTATCTCCATCTACCCAACCTGTTGAGTAGTTTAAAAATGGAGTTTCTTCCTTATTATTAAGAGTATTTGAGTGCTCTTTTAAAACATAGTCTCCATTAGCATCAGTGATAGATAAAAAGTCAAAATTTGCTTCGATATCAATTTTAGCGATATCAAGCTTAATGGCTTTTGCACCTGCTTGAAAAAAAACTTCTTTAACATTCATGTTGGCTCGATATGTTGGAGACCCTACTGTGAAAACATTATCAAGCTTAATATACTCAGTTCGTGATTGTTGATTAGAACATTGACCTGGAACTTCAATTTCCACTTCAACTTCTTGTACTAATATGTCTGAATTACATACAAGTTCGTAAGCTTCATTTATACCATCACGTCTCGCCTTTCCTCTCGCTGAATTAAGTCGGCTCATGGCCATATCACATCCACCTTCCGCAGCAAATGCAATCAAACTTGGCTTAAATGTTGAAGCTTTTTTTGCTTCATATTTCATTTTTTCACATTTTTCTGTTCGTACTTCTAATCTTCCGTACCTTGCTTCAGCTTCTTGGTAGCCATGGTTACTTTGATTTTTTTGCTCTTGTAAGCGAGTAAGATTTTGTTGAAGTTGTGCAATAGTTGGAGTTAGATCCTGCTCATGTCTTAGCGCTTTTTTTGCAGCTCTAAGGGTTCTGCTTGATGTTTGGGTAAGTTGATCAATATTATTTAACTCATTGATACTGTTTTGAGCTTGTTGCTTTTTCTTTTTTTGATGCTTTAAAGCGTCTTTTGCTCTCGTACATCTAGATCTGTATTTGTTAATTCCTTTGCACTTAGATTTCTTTCTTGCAACTGCAGCAGGGATTGCGGCAGTTGCTTCGTCTCTACTCTTTCTATATGCAGCAATGAGTTGTCGTCTATTTTGTTTTTTATTTACTAGGACTGCATGCCTTGACTCAGCTGCAGCTAATACTTTTTGTTTAGCATTTAAATTTACTGTTCTCGATCTGACTTGCTTAGCTTGTGCACTGATCGCGATATTAATGCTTCTTGTTTTATCCTCAAATGCATCATAAGCGTCACGAGCAACAATAAGATCTTCTTTTATTTCTAAGCAAATATCCATATCACGGTGACGATCTCTATACCTGTTAGCCATTTCGCGATTAGCAAATTCTGCATAACTACTTTGAGCTAAGCCTGCAATAAATAAAGCCAATACCAGTTTTTTCTTGTGTGTTTTCATTTTTTCTCCTGAAATTAGAATAAGTAAAATCTTGAGGAATATAGATCTGTTTTGTGCGGCGCGCAAGCTAATGTTTTGTTAGTGTACTATTTACAAAAACTTAACATTTTGGGGGATAATTATTCGCTCACACCCCGAACAGGTATGAAATGCATTTTTAATCTCAATTGCGGATACAAGTGATTTATGCAGAAGGTATCCACAAGCTTCACAGTTATTACTATCTGTTATTTGAGTTAATGGGCCAAGGGGAGAGCCCTTTGAAGTTAGGTATTCAAACTTTGTTATAATGGCCGTAGGTAACGAGCTTGTGAGCAGAGAGATTCTACTTTTTTTAGTTTTGATATCATCTAGGATTTTATGATTACTTTGATTTATTTCTGATTCTATTTCATTTATTGACTCAAGAGAGCCGGCGAGGAAGGTTTTCGCATTTTTAATTATTTCTTCATCGTTACTTATTACGTCTAAAAGCTCTAAGCCTTTGTTTTCAAAGTGATCAATCTGTACTTTGGCATTATCTATTTGGGTTTGAAGACTAGAAATTTCATGTTCAGTAACTAAGGTATTAGATTTTTGTAGAGCAGAGCTGTGCAATTTACTAAAATGACTAATTTGAGCCTCTGACTCTTGGATGGAGCGTATGTTTGCCTTGAGCTTGTCATGAGTTAAGTCTAGCTCAATTTGTCTTTTATCTCGTTGGTGTTGAATTTTATCTATACGGCTTAGCTCGTCTTGAATTGTGATTTGAAGCTTACTAATGGCTTGATTTAAGCTATTTAGCTCTTTTAGTATTTTGAAGTCTTCTTTTTGCAAAGCATGGCCTTTGAAACTTATTTATAGTAGCAATATTTATATTGTATAAATTAGAAACGGGCAATAACCACATGCTATTAGAGTCACAAGAAGATGTATTTAATGCTATTGAGCACGCGAAATTTATTATTGCCGATCAAAATGTATTAAATCTTTATCCACAGATTGCATTTCTATGTAATCAAAAAAGTACATACTCTATTTCAGAGCCTGAGGCTCAGAAATCATTATGTGATTATGAAAAGATTATTAAGTTTTTTCTAGATAAGAACATTACGAGAGTTGACGAAATACTTGCCATTGGTGGGGGAGCTACTACGGATCTTGCTGGTTTTGTAGCCGCTACGATATTACGAGGTGTTGAGTGGAGTGTCGTTCCAACGACATTACTCGCTATGATTGATGCTAGTATTGGTGGAAAAGTTGGGATTAATACTGATGAAGGTAAAAACTTAATAGGATCGTTTCATTTGCCAATAAAAACTTATTTAAATCAAAATTTTCTAGCAACACTTCCTTCACATGAGTTTGATTCGGGAATGGGAGAGTTGGTAAAGTATACATTTTTAAATCTAGAAATACGTGATGCTATTTTAGCAGATGGTTTTAATCAAAAAATAGTTTTATCATGTTATGCACATAAAATGAGTATTGTAGAAAATGATTTACAAGAAAAAGGAAATAGAAAAAGTTTGAATTTAGGGCATAGCTTTGGCCATGCTATTGAAA
>JABJPQ010000308.1 GCA_018663815.1 Halobacteriovoraceae bacterium
GTAATAACAAATTTTTTAATGATTACTCTCACAAGTCGTAATCTTTTCACAATACCTCTTAAGTCAGTCAACGATCTTAAGGATACAAAACAAATGATAGAAGAAATTTCAAAAGAGGTATAAAAAATGAATACACTAATAAAGCTACCAATTACACTTATGCTTATACTTTCTTTTTCAGGCTGTAATATGGAAGCTGACAAAGAAAAAAAGACTCCTAAAAATACGATTTTTATTGGAATTGATGTTAGCGGATCTTTTACCCGTACCAAAAGATTTAAAGATGCAATGGCATTTTTAGGAGAATATGTTTGGGCGCACTTAGAAAATAAAGGACGCCTAAGTAAACCAAAAGATCTTTATATTGGCGGAATAGGTGGAAATGTTAAAGAAGATCCACAAGCATTTTTTCCGATTCATGATTTTATTGGAAAATCGCCCAAAGAAATTACAAAAAAATTATTACAAGAATTTGGTGGCCAAAAAGACAACCTCACCGATTTTAATACTTACTTTTTAAGAGTTAAATCAATTGTAAAACAAAAAAATCTCGTCCTTGCTCCGATTTCAATCATTATGATCACTGACGGTGTTCCAGAAATTGCTGGTCGGTCTAAGCAAGCTGTTAAACAGGCTTACTCTCGCATAAGTATTAAGCCACTTGAGTATTTAGCCCGAAATATTTCTATCAGAATTCTCTATGCCGGTCCTCGTGTGGGAAATAATTGGAGAACTTATGTTCCTACTAAGCGTGTACGTATCTGGACGGTTGAACCTGAAGTTATGTATGGTTGGCAAGAACAAAAAAAGAGAAATGGCCAAAAAGGTCTTTGGAATTGGATTGCGGATAATATAGACCTTAGAATACAATCCAGAGGTCTATAACTGACAATGTGATTGATAATCTTTCAGAACTTGGATTAGGCTGCGACTAAAGCCTGGATGAGCCCGAGGATGATGCGATAATACTGATATATTTTCATTAATATTTTTAACTT
Organism: Halobacteriovoraceae bacterium; assembly: GCA_018663815.1. Lineage (GTDB taxonomy): Bacteria > Bdellovibrionota > Bacteriovoracia > Bacteriovoracales > Bacteriovoracaceae. Next base: position 999 of record JABJPQ010000308.1, read on the forward strand.
GTTGAGTTCTTATGTTTCTAAAGCTCGTTGCGACAATATCATCATTAAAAATTAGTTTAACACCTGCACTTAATGATGATTTTTTAATCTCTTGAGGTGGGCTATTACTAAGATCAACTTCGACCTTACTTACATAGATAAAGTCAGAACTAATCTTAGAATATTCAAAACTAACCAAGCAGTTATCCGGAAATGAAACAATATTTACAACAGATACCTTTCTGCCCCAAGTATCTGTCCAGCTCCCATTAAATATTTTTTTATTCAAAATATCTGAGATCTTTAGAGTGTACTTATTTTCAACATTCGCAAATGTGCTCAAGGAAAAAGATAAAAAAGTTATCAACAGAAAATTTCTCATACTCAATGTTAACGATTCACAAGTCTGATGACAAGTATATCCCCACATACTATACTTATGAAACAAACAGGATTCAAAAATGATTGAAGTTAGAAATTTGACAAAAATTTTTCCCTCTGCAAATGTTAAAGCCGTTGATGAAATATCGTTTACACTCGCTGCTGGTGAGGTTGGATGTATTATTGGAACAAGTGGCTGCGGTAAAACAACAACCTTAAAAATGTTAAACAGGCTCATTGAACCAAGTAACGGTACAGTAAAGATCAATAACCAAGCATTTGACTCGGTCGACCCGATAGAATGGAGAAGAAAGATTGGCTATGTGGTACAAAAAGCAGGACTTCTACCCCACCTCACAGTTAAAGATAATATTTCACTCCTTTCGACGATCTTAAAACGAGATAAAAATTTTATTATTAAACGCACTACTGAGCTGATGGATACAATTGATATGCCCTACACATCTTTTGCGCATAAATACCCCATTGAATTAAGTGGAGGGCAGCAACAACGAGTTGGCATAGCAAGGGCGTTAATGGAAGACCCTCCAGTACTTTTAATGGATGAACCTTTTGGAGCACTTGATCCCATAACCAGAGAATCTTTACATGAAGAATTTACTGTCCTTAATAAAAAGCTAAAAAAAACAATCATTATTGTTACTCATGATATCGAAGAGGCATTTAAGCTCGGTGATAAAATTATACTCATGCATGAAGGTAAAATCCTTCAGGCCGGTACCAAAGATGAATTTATCAATCATCCAGAAAGTGAGTTTGTTAGTAGTTTTATCAAAGGGAAAAAACTTGTTTAATTTATTTAAATTACTGATGACATTGCTCATCTCGACTCATGCTTTTTCACAAGGGCCCCTAAGGATTGGCTCTAAAAGTTTTTCTGAATCAATTATCTTAGGTGAA